>CAZTML010000097.1:0-6976 GCA_964614935.1 uncultured Clostridia bacterium
TCTTTCGCTTTTATTATTAGTTAATTATAAGTACTACTTATAGGACTTTGTTATTACTTTGAGTCAGATTATTATTATGGTATAACCCTAGTCATTTATAATCTAATCTTATCTCTTGTTATTTCACTTATATTTTTACAACCTGTCATTATCATTATTTCACGAAGTTCTGCACCAATTTTTTCAGTGTACAATTGAACACCCTCTGTACCGCCACCAAATGCTGCAATTACGTAGGGCCTTCCTATTAATACTGCATCTGCCCCCAGTGCTAGAGCCTTAAAAACGTCAGCTCCTGAACGTATTCCACCGTCTACAAAAATCTTTATTTTATTGCCAACAGCTTCTCTTATTTCAGGTAGCAATGAACATGTGGCTGGAGCATCAGCAAGTACTCTTCCTCCATGAGATGACACCACAATTCCGTAAGCACCAGCCTGAACCGCCTTTTCAGCACCCTTTGCAGTCATAACGCCTTTTACAATGAAAGGAATTTTTGTTGAATCAGCTATTTCCCTTAGTTCCACTACACTTTTTGCGGAAACAGGTTTGCCTGCAAGGGCTAAATTTATAAGTCCTGCAGAATCAATGTCCATCGCAAATGCCATGGCCTTTGCCTCTTCTGCCAATTTGACCTTTTCAAGAGCTTTGTCATTTTTCCAAGGTTTAATTGTAGGAACAGCAAGTCCATCTGCTTCTTTAATAATGGGAAGGCTATCCAAGAACAAAGAATCTTGAGCCCCATCACCAGTAAATGCTGCATTCCCTGCTTTTATTGTGCCATTTACTATTGCGTTAACATATTCAGCTTCAGTAATAGCACCATTGTAATTTAAAGACATGCCTCCTATAGGAGCCGCAAAGAATGGATATTTAAATTCTCTTCCAAACAAGGAAATGGAGGTATTTTGTCCTTTATTTTCATAAATAGTATCCATATTGATTTTTACCGATGCTAAAAAATCAATACATATTTTAAAGGCATTTCCATTACCCTTTCCACCTGTTCCGGGAATTTCCCCTTTACATACTAGACCATTGCATTCCTTACAAACTCTACAATTTGGCGCCATATTTTCTCTTGCTTTATCTAGCACTTCCTGATAATTCATACGAATCTCCTTTTCATTAATTTGATTGTACATGCATTCCGAAATGGCCAGCAGGGACGGTTGAACCATCCCCTGTGGGCAAGTAATAATATATCGTCTATTTTTTCATTTCATCTAATCTTTCAAGTACTTTATCCATCATTAATTGATATTTTTGAAGTTTTTCTTTTTCTTCATTAACAACACTTTCTGGTGCCTTACTGATGAATTTTTCATTGCTTAATTTACCCTTAGCTCGTTTTAATTCACCTTCAAGTCTTGCTTTTTCCTTTTCAAGTCTTTCAATTTCTTTTTCATAATCAATTAAATCAGCTAATGGCATATAAATTTCTGTTCCATCAATTACTGAAGAAGCTGTATCTTCACCAATTTCCGACTTATCATTTACGATTTTTACTTCAGTTATGTTTGCCAATGTTGCAAAATATTGTGCCCCTGATTCAATAAATTCTTTAGCTTCAGCCTTTGAAGGTATAAATATAGCTCTTGCTTTTCTAGAGGGTAAAACATTCATTTCTGCTCTTATATTACGTATGCTTCGTACTGCTTCCATTATAAATTCAAGGTTTTCTTCTGCATCTTCAAAGTTTTCTTCTTCTAGGTATTCAGGCCAATTTGCCCTCACTAATCTCGAAGAAATTTCAGGCAAGTAGGACCATATTTCTTCTGTTATAAATGGCATAAAGGGATGCAACAATTTAAGCATATCTTTTAATACCTTAATAAGCACAAATCTTGCTGTATCCTTATCAAGGCCATCATCACCGTAAAGTCTAGGTTTTACAATTTCAATATACCAGTCGCAATACTCATTCCATATGAAATCATAAACTCTCTGTGCAGCCATTCCAAGTTCGAATTTTTCCAGGTTTTCGGTAGCTTCCTTCGTCGCCTTATTAACCCTTGAAATTATCCACTTGTCTTCTGCCTTGTAATTTTTCTTTGCTGTCTCTTTATCTATTAAGTCACCGTCTATATTCATTAAAACAAATCTTGAAGCATTCCATAATTTGTTTGCGAAATTACGGCTTGATTCTAGTTTGTCATAGTTAAATCTTGTATCGTTTCCAGGAGATATTCCAGTCATAAGCATGAAACGTAGAGCGTCTGCACCATAGTTTTCGATTACATCCAGTGGGTCAATACCATTGCCTAATGATTTACTCATCTTTCTTCCTTCGGCATCTCTTACAAGACCATGAACAAATACGTGTTTAAAGGGTACTTGGTCGGTAACCTCCAATGCTGAAAACACCATTCTTACAACCCAGAAAAATATATTGTCATATCCCGTTACTAGGACATCTGTAGGATAGAAATATTTTAAGTCTTCTGTTTCATGGGGCCAACCTAAAGTTGAAAATGGCCATAAGGCAGATGAAAACCAAGTATCAAGAACATCTTCGTCCTGCTTAATGTTTGTGCTGCCACACTTTATGCACTTTTCAGGAGCATTTTTTTGTACCATTATTTCATCGCAATCCTGGCAGTAATATGCAGGTATTCTATGTCCCCACCATAATTGTCTCGAAATACACCAATCTCTTATATTTTCAAGCCAGTGATTATAAATTTTAGTGAAACGTTCAGGAACTAATTCTACATCTTTGTTTGCTGCTGCCTCAAGGGCTGGTTTTGCTAAGGGTTCCATTTTAACAAACCATTGGTCAGAAATTCTCGGCTCAACAATATTGTGGCACCTATAACATGTTCCTACATTATGGTCAGTACTTTCTGTTTTAATCATGTAGCCCTTATCTTCAAGGTCCTTAACGAATGCTTCCCTACATTCAAAACGGGTCATCCCTTCATATTTACCTGCTAACCCGTTCATTGTTCCGTCTTCTTTCATACAAGAGATTTGCTCTAAATTGTGACGAAGACCTATTTCAAAGTCATTAGGGTCATGAGAAGGTGTTATTTTCAAAGCTCCTGTACCCTTTTCCATATCCGGATACTCATCTCCTATTATTGGAATTTCCCTTCCTACTAGGGGAACAAGAACTTTTCTTCCTATTAAATGTTTGTATCTTTCATCATCATGGTGTACAGCTATAGCAACGTCACCAAATATTGTTTCCGGTCTTGTAGTTGCAATAACAAAAAATTCATCGTCATTATCAACATATGGATATTTTACATAATAATATTTGCCAGGAGTATCTTCATGCTCAACTTCTGCATCAGAAAGTGTGGTAAGGCAATCAGGACACCAGTTTATAATTCTGTTACCTTTGTAGATAAAGTCTTTCTCATAGAGTCTAATAAAAAATTCCGTAACGGCTTCATTACAACCTTCATCCATGGTGAATCTTTCTCTGGACCAGTCGCATGAGTTGCCCAGTTTTTTAACTTGCTCAACTATTCTGCCACCGAATTCTTCCTTCCAAGCCCAAGCCCTCTTAAGAAATTCTTCTCTACCTATCTCTTCTTTAGTTTTTCCTTCTTCTTGTTTAAGTCTTTCAACTACTTTTACTTCAGTTGCAATACTTGCATGATCAGATCCGGGAAGCCACAAGGCTTCGTAGCCCATCATTCTTTTCCATCTGGTAAGAACATCCTGCAAGGTTTGGTCTAATGCATGCCCCATATGAAGCTGACCTGTAATATTCGGGGGCGGCATCACTATGGTAAATGGTTTTTTATCTTTGTTAACTTCTGCTCTGAAACTCTTTTCATCCATCCAGATTTTATAAATTTTATCTTCAAATTCTTTGGGATTATACTTACTTGGTATATTTGTTGACATAATATCATTCCTTTCTTATTTATGTGTAAGTGTCGTTGCTATTTATACCTTTCATCTCAAGGGCACAGCCCTTGTCATTGCTATAAATAAGCTGCGAAGCAGCGTGTCATACTGAACCGCAGGTGAAGAATCCCATGATATACTTCGCTACGCTCAGGACGACAAATCTTCGATTTAATAAATCAAAAAGCGGATTTTCTCCCCTATAAAAGGACGAGAAAACCCGCGGTACCACCTAATTTCCATTATGGCTCTTAAAATATATAACGGTAAACCGTTTAATCTTACTGCTAGTTCAGATTAAATGCTCAAAAGCTACCTTCAGGACACATTGACCTATGAAATCTTTCACCCAAGGACTTCACTCTCTTAAAGGTTTATGTACTTACTCCTCTTTTTCATTGCAATTATTTAATTACTTACCATATTATTAAAAATAAAGCTCCTTGTCAACATTTTTTATATATTTTTTATATAAAAATTACAATTTTATATAAAATCATTGGGGGCCGGGTACGGTTGATTTTGGTTATTTTCTTAATTGACAAGTAGGTATTATTGTAATATACTTACATATAATTAAACATCTTCGATATTGGTGCGCAGAAATGCGATAATAGGGAATTAGGTTAAAATCCTAAACAGTCCTGCTGCCGTATTGGGAGAGCGGTTTTTATGCTTTAAGCAACCACTGGATATATCCGGGAAGGTTAAAAACTTGCTATGACCCCTAAGTCGGAAAACCTGCCAGTATTATTTGCGTAAATGCCGCAAATGCTATGCTTTACAGAGAATAAAAGCGATAGCACATATAATCTTGGTGTAACCAAAAATTTGTGGACTTTACGTTTCGGTAACGAGACGTATTTTTTTATGTTCTACCCCATATGTTCAAGCGACAGCGAAGAACATATGGTAGGTAGAACAAAGCGACGAGTTCCCAAAATATGCGACGTAATGATTAAGTGTTTTGGTGAACGAGAATGCTTATACTTTCCGACTACCGAAATGTACTCATAGGTGTTTATAAAAAAGATAAATGGGGACACACCTTTAAAATCGTGCAACTTTTTGAAGGGTAGCTTTTAAAGAAATGTCCCCAATATATGGAGGAAGAAATGAAGAGGAAAAGTTTTTTAGTTTTAGCGTTGATTTGTATTATGGCATTACTTGCTGCTTGTAATTACGGAGGGCAAGAGCCTGGTCAATCAGATGAAGTTTCAACATTACCAACAACAGACAGGGCTGGCAATGAAATATCCATCCCTAGTGAAATCAACAAAATAATTTCCATGTCACCTGGTAATACTGAAATATTAATGGAATTAGGATTTGGAGACAAGATAATTGCAACTGATACATACTCAGTTGATATTGTTCCAGGATTGCCTGAAGGTATCCCTTTATTTAATATGATGACACCGGATGCGGAACAAATGGTTGCCTTAGAGCCAGACATTATTTTTGCAACAGGTATGAGTATGGCAAAAGGGAATGATCCTTACAAGCCTATTAAAGATATGGGAATAAGTGTAGCCTACATACCATCTAGCGACAGCATAGAAGCAATTTATGAAGACATTATGTTTTTTGCCAAATCTCTTGGTGTCGAAGACAGGGGTGTGGAAATAGTAAACAATATGATATCTGGAATTGATGAAATGAAAGAAATAAGTTCATCCATTGAAAATAAAAAGACTGTCTACTTTGAAATTGCAGCAGCTCCTTCACTTTACAGCTTTGGTAAAGGTGTATTTTTAAATGAAATGATTGAAATAGTAGGTGGAGAAAATGTTTTAGCAGAACACGACATGTGGATTTCAGTGTCGGAAGAAAATGTAATTGCTGCAAATCCGGATGTAATAATAACAAATGTGGACTATATTGAAAATCCTGTTGAAGAAATTTTATCTCGTCCAGGATGGCAGAATATGACTGCTGTTAAAAACAAAGAGGTATACAGTGTTGATAATAATGTTACATCCCACAGCAATCACAAAATTATAGAAGGACTTCAGCAAATAGCTAAAGCTATATATCCTGACCTATATTAAATGTCATGAAATTTAAGGTATTAATATCGATTTTAGTAAGTATTATAGTAATTATAATGGGAGTTGGTTTAGGAAGTGTTAATGTTCCACCTGTTGATATAGTAAATGTAATATCAAATAAGATATTTTCAACTCCACTCCCTCCTGACATGCAAGGTGTTTCAATATCAATTGTATGGAATTTAAGATTACCAAGGACGCTATTAGCCTTTATTGTAGGAGGTGCCCTAGCAGTAAGCGGTACAGTTATGCAGTCGGTTTTAAAAAACCCTCTAGCATCTTCCTATACATTGGGAGTGTCTTCAGGTGCATCCTTAGGAGCAGCTATAGTAATAGTAACAGGATTCAACATACCAACACTTGGAATGTTCACCTTACCTGCTGTAGGCTTAACATTTGGACTTCTAACAGTCTTTTTAGCCGTTAAGTTTGCATCTAGGATGGATAAAAATTTAGAGAACAATACAATAATTTTAGTAGGTATGGTTTTTTCTTTGTTTGTTAATGCAGTATTGACACTTATAACAGCCATGGCAAAGGACCATCTTGCTCAGCTAACCTTTTGGCAAATGGGTAGCTTTTCACTAAAAGATTGGTCAAGTGTAATTATACTGTTTCCCATCGTATTAGTAGGGGTAATAATTATACAAAACTACTCAAGAGAATTAGATATTATGACTTTCGGCGAGGATCAAGCATTCACCATAGGAGTAGATGTCCACAAAATCAAGTGGATACTCCTTGGTCTTTCAGCAGCTTTAACAGGCAGTGCTATTTCATTCGTGGGAGTAATCGGCTTTATTGACTTGATTGCACCTCACGTAGTGAGAAGAATATTTGGTTCCAGCCACAAAATAGTAATTCCTATGTCAATGTTATTTGGTGGTTCATTCATGATTATCTGTGACTTAATAGCAAGAACAATAATATCTCCTTCTGAACTACCCATAGGAGCAATTACAGCCTTAGTAGGTGCACCATTTTTTGCTTATGTATATTTTTCAAAAAGAAAGGGGTTATAAATGCTTACTTTAGAGAATATATCTGCAGGTTATAACGGG
>CAZTML010000098.1:0-6943 GCA_964614935.1 uncultured Clostridia bacterium
ACCCGTTCCCATCTCGAACACGGAAGTTAAGCTCTTCAGCGCTGATGATACTTGGCGGGAGACTGCCCGGGAAAGTAGGACGTCGCCGGATACAAGAGAAAAAGTACAGTTGTTCATAATCGATAACTGTGCTTTTTTTATTGCAATAAATTCCACGGCAAAAGGACCTATCCTTAGCACCTTTTATCAATATACTATAAATATGAATAAATATAATCGAAATACATAATTATGGAAAAATACTTGACAAACAATGGAAAAATTATTAGAATATATTTAGGTGGTGATATTGTGAATAACTTATCTATTAATGTTTATTCTGAAATTGGGAAGTTAAAGAAGGTTTTGTTGCACAGACCAGGGAAAGAGTTGGAGAATCTAATGCCGGAATATCTAGACAGGCTGCTTTTTGATGATATTCCCTATTTAGAAATAGCACAGCAAGAGCATGATGCTTTTGCAAATATTTTTAATGAAAATGGTGTAGAGGTTGTTTATTTGGAAAATTTAGTTGTGGAGTCACTTATCAATAATGAAATAAAATCAAAATTTATTGATGAGTATATTGAAGAAGCAGGTATTAAGGAAAACAGAGAAACAGGAATCTTAAAGGAATATTTTATGTCTTTTTCTAGCGATTGGGAAATGGTTTGCAAGATGATGGAAGGCATAAGAAAGACTGAAATTAAGGGTTATAGGGGACCAGGTTTAGCAGACTTTTTAAGCAACCAATATCCTTTTATAATTGACCCCATGCCAAATTTATACTTTACAAGAGATCCCTTTGCTACTATAGGCAATGGAGTATCTATTCATAGAATGTTGACTACTACAAGAAACAGGGAAACTTTATTTGGAAAGTATATATTTAATTACAATCCAACTTATATTGGTACTAAATTATTTTATGATCGAACAGAGGATTATTCTCTAGAGGGGGGAGATATTCTTGTGCTTGACGAAGAAACCATAGCCGTAGGTATATCTCAAAGAACTAATCCAAATGCAATTGAAAAATTTGCAAATTTAATATTGTCAGAAGAAAGCTCTTTTAAAAAGGTATTAGCTATAGACATACCTAAAACAAGGGCTTTTATGCATTTAGATACAGTTTTTACAATGGTTGATTATGACAAATTTACAATTCATCCTAATATTAAATCGGATATTTCTGTATACGTCCTTAGAAAAATTGATGAAAAATTGAATATTACTGAGGAAAGAGACTCTTTAGAGCACATATTGGAAAATGAGTTAGGTATCGATAAGGTTAAATTAATTAAGTGCGGTGGTGACAGTCTTATTGATGCATCTAGGGAACAATGGAATGATGGATCTAATACCTTGTGTATTTCTCCGGGTCAGGTGATTGTTTATTCAAGGAACTATATGACTAATAAAGTACTTCAAGATGAAGGAATCATAACACACATAATTCCGAGCTCAGAATTGTCAAGAGGAAGGGGAGGCCCCAGATGTATGAGCATGCCCCTAATAAGAGAAAATTTGTAAGTAAACATTAACATTGTATTAAAAAAATCACGCATTGTAAATTTGCAATTAACAATTTTAAATGGAGGACGTTATGGCAGTAAATTTAAAAGGAAGAAGTTTTTTAACATTAATGGATTTCACTCCAGAAGAAATTCGATATTTACTTGACTTGTCAGAGAATCTTAAAGAGAAAAAAAGATCAGGAGCAGATAATTGCCTATTAAAGGGTAAAAATATAGTATTATTATTTGATAAAACATCGACTAGAACTAGATGTGCCTTTGAAGTAGCTGCATTAGATGAAGGGGCTCACGTGACGTATTTAGATTCAGCTTCTTCACAAATGGGAAAAAAGGAATCATTGCGAGACACGGCAAAGGTATTAGGAAGATTTTTTGATGGTATTGAATATAGAGGCTATGAACAAGATGTTGTAGAAGATTTGGCTAAGTTTTCGGGGGTTCCTGTTTGGAACGGTTTGACTGACATAGACCATCCAACTCAAATATTGGCAGATTTATTGACAATAGAAGAACATGTACCAAAACCTTTGAATAAGGTAAAAGTTGTATTTGCAGGGGATATAAGAAACAATATGTCATATGCATGGATGTATGGATGCGCAAAAATGGGAATGCATTATGTGGCATTTGGACCAAAGGAGCTTTCTGATCAACTGGATCAGGAAACAATGGAGAAGGTTTACGATATTGCTGAAGCTACAGGTGGAAAAATAGAAGTATCAGATAATGTTGAATGTGTTAAGGGAGCAGATGTAATATATACAGATATTTGGGCTTCTATGGGAGAGGAAGAACAAATACCTGCTAGAGTAAGCCTACTTACACCATATAAGGTAACTATGGATTTATTAAGAGCAACGGGCAATGAAGATATTAAATTTATGCACTGCTTGCCCGCATTCCATGATTTTCAAACTTCAATGGCAAAAGAACAGATGGACTTAGGTTTTGATATAAGAGAAGTTACCGATGAAGTCTTTAAAAGCAGATATTCGATAGTTTTCGACGAGGCAGAAAACAGACTTCATACAATAAAGGCAATTATAGTTGCAACAATTGGATAAATATAAATATATCAAAAACATCAAGCATATTGCTTGATGTTTTATTATCTATATTTCTTGTGCCTTCCTTAAACTAAAATTCGGTGATTTTTCCTTCCCATCTTCAGTAGCTTCAGCAGTTTTACTATTTTTGCGGATATTCATGTTTCGTACTGCATTTGTTAGCATAAGTTTGATTCTATTAATTTGGTTTACTTCGCTCATACCCGCATCATAATCAATAGGAACTATGTTTGACAAAGGATATGCATCTTTAAGCTTCTTAATCATTCCTTTGCCTGTAATATGGTTTGGAAGACAAGCAAATGGCTGCAGACATAGTATGTTATCCACACCTGAGTCTAAGAGTTCAATCATTTCTCCTGTTAAGAACCACCCTTCTCCTGACTGATTTGCCAGTGAAAGAAAATCCTTAGCCTTATGAGCAATTTCTTCTATATTAGCAGGTTTTGTAAATCTTTTTGAATTTGCAAATGCATCAACGCTTGGTTTCTTGTATAGGTCTATTGCCTTAACAGCCGCATTACTTAAGGCCTTAGATGTTTTAGTACCTAACAAAAGCTCATCATACTTAATAACTCCATTAAGGGAGCTGTAAGAGAAGAAGTCCATTAAATCAGGTACTACAACCTCTGCACCTTCCTCTTCTAACAAGGAGAATACATCATTGTTTGCATCAGGGTGGAATTTAACAAGTATTTCCCCCACTATGCCTACTTTGGGTTTAACAAGGCTTTCATCTAGATCAATACTATCAAAATCATGCACTATTCCCTTGATTATGCGCTTGTATTCTAGTAAATTTCCAGACTTGACGACCTCTTGGCTCTTTTTAACCCATTTGTCATAAAGTTTGTTAACAGAACCCTTAATTTTTTCATAAGGTCTAGTTCTGTAGGTAGTCCTCATTAATGTGTCACCTATTACTACACCCATAACCAGTCTGTTTAAGAATCTTGGCGTTAATTTAAAGCCTGGTTGTTTTTCCATTCCAACCAAGTTGAAGGAAATAACCGGTATATTCTCGTAACCTAAATCCTTCAAAGCTTTTCTTATGAAGCCTATATAGTTAGTTGCCCGACAGCCGCCACCTGTTTGGGAAATCATTAATGTTACATTATCTTTATCATATTTCCCTGATTCCAATGCATTAATCAATTGACCTATTACCATTATTGATGGATAGCAAGCATCGTTGTGTACAACCTTAAGGCCTACATCGATTGATTGCTTATCAGCAACAGGAAGAACAACTGCTTTGTAGCCTGATGCATTGGCAGCAGTTTCAATAAATTGAAAATGTATAGGCGACATTTGGGGAACGAGTATAGTGTGATTCTTTTTCATTTCTTTTGTAAATATAATTCTTTTGCTGTTATCTTTTACTCGTTTGTGAACTACGCCGTTTTTCTTTCTTTCTTCAATTGAAGCTAGTAATGAACGTAGACGTATTCTTACTGCGCCAAGGTTTGTTATTTCGTCAATTTTTATTACGGTATAAATTTTATTGTTTCTTTCCAGTATTTCACTTACCTGGTCAGTAGTTACTGCATCCAGGCCGCAACCAAATGAGTTAAGTTGAATTAAATCTAAATCATCTGTATTTGCAACGTAAGTAGCAGCTTTATATAGTCTTGTATGGTATGCCCATTGGTCAATTACCCTTAAGGGTCTCTCAATAGGATACAAGTCTTCTAAGGAATCCTCAGTTAATACGACTAAATCATAACTTTCGACCATTTCACCTATACCGTGATTAATTTCAGGGTCTACATGGTAGGGTCTGCCAGCAAGAACAATGCCATGTTTATTATTTTCCCTTAAGTATTGTAAGGCCAATTTTCCTTCATTTAATACATCGGTTTGATAAGCAAGGCGTTCGTCATAAGCTTTTTCAGCTGCTAGTCGGATTTCTTCCAAGGTGAGTTTTTCTGATTGACCAAGTTCCCTATAAAGCTTTAAAATTAGCCTTTCTTTATCATTAAAGGTTAAAAAGGGTTTATAAAACTTAACACCAGACATATCCACATTTGCTTCAATTGTTTCAGGATATGATACTACAACAGGACAGTTAAAGTGATTTCCTGCTTCCTCATCCTCTTTTACATTGTAGGAAATGCAAGGATAAAATATTTTTTTAATCTTCTTGTTAATTAGGTCCATAATGTGTCCATGTGCAATTTTGCCTGGGTAACAAACAGACTCCGAAGGAATGGTTCCCATTCCAAGTTCATAAATTTTATTACTTGATACACCTGATAATACAACTCTGTATCCTAATTCATTAAAAAAAGTAAACCAAAATGGATAATCTTCAAACATATTTAATACTCTTGGTATTCCAATTATTCCTCTTTTTGCTTCTTTTACAGGCAAGGCTTTATAATCAAATGCACGCTTGTTTTTGTATTTGTATAAATTTGGCAATGCTTCTTTTTTAACAACAGATGTATATTTTTCTGCACCTTTTTCACACCTATTGCCGGATACATAATATCTTCCATCAGAAAATTTATTTATAGTTAACAAACAATTGTTTGTGCAAAGACCGCATCTTTCCATTGATGTATCAAATGCAAAGTTATTTAAGTCTTCTTCCCTTACAAAGGTGGATTCCATACCTTCTTCATGTCTATTTTTAGCAATAAGGGCACATCCAAAAGCCCCCATAATTCCAGCTATATCCGGTCTTACTACTTCTCTGCCTGTTATTTGCTCAAATGCCCTAAGGACAGAATTGTTGTAGAAAGTACCCCCCTGTACAACTACCTTTTCACCTAATGAATCAAGGGATGACAATCGTATTACCTTAAATAAGGCGTTTTTAATGACAGAGAATGAAATTCCTGCAGAGATATCGTTTAGTGTCGCTCCTTCTCTTTGAGCCTGTTTAACCTTTGAATTCATAAATACTGTACACCTTGTACCAAGGTCAACAGGATGTTGTGAAGAAATAGCGGCTTCTGCAAAATCATGAACAGACATTTCCAAAGACTTTGCAAATGTTTCAATAAAAGAACCACAACCCGATGAACAAGCTTCATTAAGCATTATAGAATCAATAACTCCATTTTTAATTACCATGGACTTCATGTCTTGGCCACCGATATCAATTATGAAATCAACGCCTTTCAAGAAGAAATCTGCAGCTTTATAATGGGCAACAGTTTCAATCTCTCCTACATCAACATTTAGGGCTGCCTTTATTAAATGTTCTCCGTAGCCTGTTACAGCCGTATATGCTATTTCAATACCTGGATACATTTTCTTATAAAGATTTTTTACAGCAGCAATTGCAGAATATAATGGATTTCCTTCATTGCTACCATAGTAGGAGTGTAGGATTTCTCCATCTTCCGTTATTAGAACTAATTTAGTAGTAGTTGACCCTGCATCGATGCCTAAATATGCAAGCCCTGAATATTCATCTATATTTTTTCTCTTTGCCTTATGTTTATCGTGGCGAGCTAAGAATTCATTATATTCATCTTCATTTTCAAACAGGGGTTCTAAATCCTTTTTTCTATATTGAAAATTTGAATGATCGATTTTATTTTTCATACCACTGTAAAAGGCATTAAAGTCTATTGCTTCATTATCTGCTGACAGTAAAGCAGCTCCTATGGCCACATAGTAGTTAGCATCTTCTGGGCAGACAGAATTATCATCTGTAAGCCTTAATGTTTCTTTAAATCTTTCCCTAAGTTCAGATGAGAAAAATAAGGGTCCTCCCAAAAATGCAACATTTCCTTTTATAGGTCTTCCTTGAGCAAGTCCACTAATGGTTTGATTTACAACAGCTTGAAAAATAGAAGCTGCTATATCTTCTTGTCTTGCTCCTTCATTTAATAAAGGTTGAACGTCTGATTTTGCAAAAACTCCGCAACGGGATGCAATAGGATAAGTTGTTGTATGTCGTTTTGACAATTCATTTAATCCTGCAGCATCAGTTTTCATTAATACAGCCATCTGGTCAATGAATGCCCCTGTACCTCCGGCGCAAGACCCGTTCATACGTTGTTCAAGGTTTCCTGATAGATAAGTTATCTTGGCGTCTTCTCCTCCAAGCTCTATAATTACATCTGTATCAGGAATAAATCTTTCTATAGCTGCAGTTGATGCTGCAACTTCCTGCACGAAAGGTATATTTAAGTATTTAGATACGTCAATAGCACCTGAACCCGTGACGCTTATTTTGATTTCACTGTCCTTTAGGTATTCAGATGAGTTATTTATAATTTCAGTAACAGTATTTTTAATATCAGAATAGTGTCTTTCATATTGTTTGTGTATTAATTTTCCGTTCTTGTTCAATACAGCTATTTTAACCGTAGTAGAACCAATATCTAATCCAACAAGATA
>CAZTML010000099.1:0-3063 GCA_964614935.1 uncultured Clostridia bacterium
AATAAAATAAACGTCAATAATAATAGATACACTTTTTACCAATTAAAGAAGGTGTTTATATGATCTTATTGGATAGTTTTTCTGTTTATAGCGTTATATTCTTAGAATAGTAATAGCATTTATTTGCTATGCTATTCTTTCTTTGCTTTATAAAACAATTATAAATAAGCTTATGATAATGAATTTCTATTTAGTTCTTGTAAGTATGACTCAGTTTAGCTGAAAGGAGAATTTAAGTATGGATGATTTAATTATAGTAGTTGTTATATTAGGAGTGTTTTTTTACATTATCTCCATAATAATGGACTTAAAAGCTAAAAACTTTATATATGAAAAACAAAACATTTTATTTATGCTGATAATGGTTATTATCTTAAACTTAGTAGGCTATGCTTATAGCTATTTTAATGAGTACCCAAGAACATACACTATGATGATTAATGTGGTAATGGCAATTGCGATATTAGGTGGCTATCTAATTTTCCAAAAAAACAGAATATACTACTTCAAAGGAATGGACTATAAATTAGTTAAGGAATATAAGAATGATATAAAACAAATCATTGGAGATTACAGAGATAACTACTTAGGTAGCAGGGCGGAAATAACATTATTAAGAAACAGGGTAGTATTTGAGAAAGTAAGTAAAGAACACGCAGAAGAATGTCTATCATTAGTAGGAAACTTTTTAGATGAAAACAGAAGAAAGTACACATTGAAAGACTACTTGTTGTATTTTATTAAAGGTTACATTATGCCAATAGCAATCGTAATTTTAGTTGCTATTATAATAAAGACTCTTATATCATTTTAAAAGATACACTGCTTGGGGTAAAATCAGGGGTCGTAGAATATTTAGAAGCTTAAAAATTCTGTAAGAGGAGTGAAGCGATGAAAAGAATAATATTTCTATTAGTTTTAATTATAGTATTGGCATTTTTTACAGCAGGGTGTTCTTCAACCATGAAGGAGCCACCGGATATATCTATAACCATCGACAACAAAGAGATTGATTATGTTTCAGCAAAAAACAAATGGGATGGAAGTGTTTATGACAGAGAGGATACTTTCGTTACTATATTAAATGAAGAAAAGGATATACCTGTTTTTAAAAACGGCTCCATTTCTAAAATTACATTTAAGACAAATCCTCCAGATGAATTTAAAATCATGGATATTTTAATTGATGAGAATGGCAGACAGATTTATACAGACAAAGAAATAATAAATATTCCTGTTGAATTAATTAATGGCAAGTGTTCTTTTGAAATAGAAAAACATTTGGCATCCTATTTAAGTTCTCAATATGAACTGGGAAAAAAGGATATAAGAGGATTCAGAATGATTGCTTCCTGGGGAGAAAATGAATGTGAGTATGCCTTTATAATTAAAACATATGAAGAGGAAAGCTCTGAGTATTTAACAGGTGAAATAATAACTGATGGTGATTATGAAATATCATCAGGCGGAACTGGCAGTTTTAGTTTTGTTCCAGATAAGGAAAGCAGGGAAATTATAGAAGAGAAATACGGTTCTTATGACCTTTATTATTTAGATGATGAAAGTTACTATTTATATTATGACGAAATATCTGTTACAGAAAACTTACCTAAGGAATTAGGGATTTATAAGGTAAAAGTAATATTCGATTTAAAGAATATTTATAATTATGACCTATTCAATATAAATGATATTCAGTTAACCGATAATATTGGCACTATCATATACGAAGGAAAAACTTACGAAACAAATAACTTAGATTTGGATGTTAAGGTTAAAGACAAAGTTTCAGGACTTATAGTTGATTCAGTAGACAAATTAGGGGATGAAGGATTTAGGGTAAGGTTTTGTGGTCAAATAGAAACAGAAGGATATTACAATATATCTTACGATGAGCTGCATGATAGAAATATCGGAACTATATATTATGATGATAATTACGTAAATAATGTTCCTATGATGATGGGGGAGACTAATAATAAACAACTATTTTTATTTGTTGGAAAAGAAGATTTATTTAGACAATTAGAAGACTATTCTTCTTTTGGAAGAGGTAAATTTAAAATTTCAAATTTTCATATAGTTTATAATTATGGAATGGGAAGAGAGCCTACAGAAATATTGACTGAAATTGTATCTCTTGATGAAAATTACAAAGATTTATTTAAATATAGCGAAAATGAAATTAGCATAATGGATCCTAATGAAGATTATTTGATAGTAGCTGAACATGAAATTAATGTGTTAGAAGTAATTAAAAGTACCTACTATTTTGTCAGCAGAAGTGAGCCTTCTTTTATAAAAATAGCATCTTCCGATAATGGATTCAGATACAGGTTTGAAAAATCCAATGATGATCCTTCAAAAAAAGATGGTTCGGATTTTAATTTAGTCAGCTATAATCATGGCAATTTGTTTGATGATGAAAAAAGTGCCCATACAATTAAATTTAAATATTTTAATAAAAATGATACGGGCAATTATGAAGATATTTTAACTAAAGATGTAAATCATGGGACTTTCAAGAATGGCGAAAATACTATTGACCTATATGAAGGAAATGAATTTTTAAATATGATTGCAGATGATATATCTGTTTTATACCATTGTAAAGAAAATTTACCTGATGAATTAGCATGGATTAGAGTAAGATTTACCGGGGAAGTTACAATTACAGGGAAATTGAGCGTTTCTATAGATGATCAATTTGGATATCAGGTATATTTTACAGCTGATTCTGAAAGCATAAATAAACTTCCTCAACATGTAGAAGATACAAGGGATGCAGGAGGAATTAGATTTACAAATGAAAACTTAAAGGAAATTTTAGGTGAAGAGCCATTTGTTAAAGACTGTGAAATTACAATTAAGGATTTTTATATACATTATGCTGCAACTGAAGCTGTCAATACTGCTGAATTAGTATCAGTCAGGCTTGGTGAATAAACATACACTTTTTACAATAGGAGGTTGTTTTAATGGGAAAAAGAAAAGTTTTTATTTTATTCTTGATTCTATGTTTCTTTTTTGTTGGATGCAGTAATTTAAAAGAATCCACCGTAA
>CAZTML010000099.1:3163-6903 GCA_964614935.1 uncultured Clostridia bacterium
AAATACCTTTATCTGGTGAGATAGGTTTCGTAGATATACTTAATTATTTATCTCCTCATTCGGAAGATAAAACTTCTTATCCAATAGAAGCATGGGGAAATATCTCAACAGGAAAATATCGATTTATTAAGGAATTTTATCTTGACGAGAAACAAAATGATTCTAAATATATTGAAAAAAGAATTTGAATTCAAGGATTAAACTTTAAGAAATCCAATAATTCCAATTGCTACTATTATAGGATATGTGGGTGGGTTTATTTTTGCAATGATATTCAACACTGATGGGTTAGACCCAGGGGGCGGAAGAACAAATAATGCTTGGATTATATGGGGAGCTGTTTTTATACTCTCAATACTAATCGGTGTTATTCTAAATTTCATTCGTAAGCGAGTTGGTAAAAATGCTTAATTTTTGAGATGTATTATTTATATAATGTACATAAGTAGATTTATAAGTCAATAAGATAAATATTAGTTAAGGGGTATGAGAAATGAGAAGTAGAAACAGAGTTTTTCTAAATATCAGTATAGCAATGCTATTAATAGCCGTTGGATTTCTTTGGTATGCTCTGAATCATCCTGAGGGTGGATTTCCATGGTCTAACAGTGTTACATATGCCATTTATAGTTTTTATATAGTTATTATGATAGCATGCTTTATCATTTCAAGACTAATATATTGAATAATATTTTAATGAAGTATAACGCTTGTTAATGAGTATTGTAGTAGGGAGATCATTATAGCTATGTCTATGAAAAAAATATTAAGTATATGTCTTTTATTGACAGGGTTATCCATAACCGGATGTAAGAGTATTGATTTAGAAGATCCGGTTAAATTACCTTTTAACATGCCAAATAATCAAGAAAACAACAGTCAAATTAATAAAGAAGGTATGACTATCAAAGACAGATATTTACCAATAGAGTGATATACCAGAATAGAATATAAAGAAGAAAGCTTTGCTGAATTCCTAAGATATGGTGTTTGCATACTCAGGAACATTGTCTTTAGAAAATGAGATGGTAAGTGTCAACATAGAAGACATGAGAATAGGTGATGTGTTTATAGTGGGTGGCAGTCCCGGTCATGCAGTAATAGTTGTTGACATGGCAGTTAATTCTTTTGGAGAAAAGATATTTTTACTGGCCCAGTCCTACATGCCTGCTCAGCAAACTCAACTTTTAATAAATCCTATGGACGAGGATATAAGCCCCTGGTATTCATTAAAGGGCAGGGACAAATTAATTACACCACAATGGACTTTTGAATTAGATACTCTTAAAAGTTGGGAAAAATAATAGACGAAGGGGGAGGGTATGAAAAAACATAATTTAAAACCTATTAATCGCAGCAAAATAAGATTAATAGCTGGAAAAACATATTATACATTTTCCCGTTATTTATTGTGGTTTTCAGGAAAGATCAAGTTTGCTGAAAACCAAAGCAAACAAAATTTAGAGCATGTCATTTTTTCACATAATACCCCATTACTAAGAAAGCTCAGAGATGTTGATATGCAATATCAATATAATAAGATTATAAATCTTAAGTTGGCAGTAGCTAAAGTAGATGGCATTATTATAAAATCTGGGGAGACTTTTAGCTATTGGAAGCTTATTGGAAAACCTACAGCAAAAAAAGGTTATGTACCTGGTATGGTATTACATTATGGTAATTACACAAGTGGAATAGGAGGTGGACTGTGTCAACTTTCTAATTTAATTTATTGGATGACTCTTCATACTCCATTAACAATAGTTGAACGTTATCGTCATTCTTTTGACGTCTTTCCCGATTCCAACCGAACTCAACCCTTTGGAAGTGGAGCTACATGCGTTTACCCTTATAGAGATTTAATGATAAGGAATGATACAAATGAAGATTATCAGTTAAATGTTAAAGTTGGACAGTCTAATTTGGAAGGTAGCTGGCATTCTAATAGTAAGCCAATTTATAAATATGAAATAATAGAGAAAAATCATCACTTTGAAAGCGAGTTTTGGGGAGGATTTAGTAGACATAATGAATTATATCGCAAATGTTATACAATTGAAGACACATTAAAACGTGAAGAATATATTACTGAAAACCATGCATTAATGATGTATTCACCATTTTTAGATTCAAGTAATTAAAAGAGGGTATTGAGGGGCTTAATCCATTGAAAAATCAAATTTATATTTATATAATATTTTTTCCGAGGAAAAAATACATATAGATACATCAATTGCAAAGGAGTTTAATCCAAAATGGATTGATGAATACACATTTGAGTATACTGATTCGGACAGTGAAAACAGATTGAAATATAATTTATAGTAAAGGAAATATTTATGAATAAAAAAGGAAAATCAAATATACCAAGACATAAGAGAATGAAAAGAGATTCAAGACTTCAAGCGGCTAAATATTGGATTCCCAAGTATGAGGGAAAGAATATAATCAAGGGTTACAGTAAATATTTTGGTGTCAATAAGTTATGTGCCATTAAAGAGCTAGAGATGCTTGATTATAAACTAGATTCTGAGTATATAAAACGACTAAAAGAAAGTATAAAGGCGCATGAGAAGTCAAAACAATTGAAAAGTCTATATAAAAAACAAGAAGATATATTAGATTCTTTAATAGATTCTGATGAAACATTTTATTATATTGCTGGATATACACATGGGGGAGTACCTTATGGTATTTCGTGGGACGAAGCTATTGAAAATGGATTAGAGTGCTCAAATATAGAAGAATAATTGAAAATACTATAATCTGATTTGTATGCATATGTAAGGTGAAAATTATGCAGGAGATAAAACTTCTTATCCAATAGAAGCATGGGAAAATATTTCAACAGGAAAATACCGATTTATTAAGGAATTTTATTTTAACGAGAAACAAAATGAGCCTAAATATATTTATAGATAATTTGAATTCTAACAGAGCACCTATTCGAGCTATTGCCAAAAATTTTAATTGTAGTATTAATACACGGGAGATGAGTAAATGAATAAAATGAAAAAATTATTAGTATCCATTTTAGTTTTATTGTTGTTGGTATCATGTGCAGTGCAAAGCAGTTCTCCTCAATTATACACATCTATTGAAGATAGAATTAGTATATTATCTAGTGAGAGCTTTGATGGGAGAAGACCAGGAACAGATGGAAACACCAAAACCCAGGAGTATCTTAAAAACTCGTTAGAAAACCTTAATGTCCAGCCATATTCCGAAACATATTACTGGGAGTTTCCATATACATTTTATAATATTAAAGAGGCAGGGATTGAGATAGGAAATGAAAAGTTGGATTACGAAAAAGATTTTCAAATGAGATATGCAACAGATTTTCCAGTAAATATAACATCTGTTTTAAAATCAGAGCCGGTGTCAGGTGAAAAATGTGTTTTGCTAACAGAAGATGTAAGTAAAGGTTTAAATAAAGATGCAGATATAGAGGCTGTTATACTTAATGTAAATACTTTTAAAAACCTTGAATTAATTTATGAACCTAACATCAAGGATAAACCACTCATAGTCGTGGAAGATGAAACGTATATAAATTTATATGAACAATTAAACCGTGACATATCAATAAATATTGACATAGAAAAGCAAGAAAAAACTGAAAATAACGTGGTAGGCATAATAAAGGCGGATAATAATCCAAATAATGAAGCAATTGTAATAGGTGCTCATTTTGACCATTTAGGTAGCTATAAAGACAAATTATATGGAGGGGCATT
>CAZTML010000100.1:0-6859 GCA_964614935.1 uncultured Clostridia bacterium
AACTTAGTGAAAATGATAAAGTTGAATTAAGAGTTCAAGATGGTAATATTACCATCATTCCTGTTAAAAAGCATATATCATTGGCTGAAAGAATTGCAGAATATGAAGAGGAATATACATGTGAAGAATGGGATGTTGGAACTCCTAAGGGAAAAGAGGTATTATAATGGCATATATACCAGAGCAAGGCGATATTATATATATCGAATTTAATCCTCAAGCCGGTCATGAGCAGAAAGGGAAACGCCCTGCACTAGTTGTAAGTAATTTCACATATAATAGATTTACAAAATTAGCAATGGTGTGCCCAATAACGAATACAAATAGAGAGTTTCCATTGCATCTTCCATTAGATGAAAGAACTAAAACGACAGGTGTGATTATGTGTGAACAGGTTAAGGCTTTGGACATATACGCTAGGGATGCATCCTATTATGAAAAGGCACCAATGGATATTATAGAGGAAGCACTAGATATTATATTCGGTTTTATTGAAATTGAAGAATGATGGAAACTTAGAAATGTAATATTTCCTATATGTAATTCATAAGTGATAATCAATTTACGCACGGTAATAAATGAGAAATTTGAAATTATTGATATATAGCTTATAGAATACTATGGCTACTACTATATATAGTATATTTAACGAAATTTTCTCGGACTAGCAATAGCAAAGAGCATAATTGATCTGCACGGAGGTAAGTGTTTAGTGCATAATACAAAAACAGGTGTCGAATTCAGGTTCACAATTTGACAACTAATCAAATTATCACACCATGACAAGGGGACGGGGTTTGAACTCTGGAAGTTGCTTTTGCAATTTATAGTTAAAATTAACCTTTTTTTACCTTGACACTATTGTTTTTTTGTGATAGCATCTAACTTAGAGAAAAAAATACTGCTCGGTAGGTAAGGCTACTACGAGGATATGGATTACTGCCGCGAAATAGTGGAGACACTATTAGATGGTTTGAACAGTTGTTGTCGATTAAGGCTTCAACTAATGTGATTTCACCGCCTCGCAGAGTTAAAGCTCAAACGGGATTGCTTGTGATATATACTCTATGCATCTGTTTGATTTGCATAGAGTTTTTTTATGGAGGTAAAAAACATATGGATCCCCAATCTTATGTTTTTTTAAATGAATATTTGATTAAGATAACAGAGTTATAGCAAGAAAGACCTGAATTTTAAATATGTAAAATTTAGTTTGTTTACTATGCCACCATATAACTTTCTGTTAAGGTGGTTTTTTTATGCTCAAATTTAGCAATACAATAAACCTGCTAGATAGGGTTAATATAGATACTTTCATTGGATAAGGAGGTGCATTGAGTGGATAGTGATTCACCAGGAGGTAGTAATTTAATATTGGGGCAGATGTGTATTTTATTTGATGCACTCTGCTTAGAAAATGGGAGGTATAAGAATGAAGAATATAATCAAAGAAAAAGTATTAATTGGTGTAGCAGATAATACCAATAGGCGTGATGAAGTAAATGAGAGACTATTAAATGTATCTAATAATAATATTGACAATGCTTATGATATATTAGATAGTACAGAAAAAGGAAAGACAATATCTCAAATAAAATCTGCAAGGAATATATATGGAGACAATGTAGTAACTTATGACAAAGATGATAGTTTGTTAAAAAAATTGATTCAAGCATTCATCGACCCATTTACTTTGATTTTAATTGGCCTTGCAATTGTATCCACATTTACAGATATAATATTTGCTGAGCCGGGAGAAAAAAGTTTCGCTACAGTAGCTATTATTGTAACTATGGTATTGATATCAGGAATACTCCGTTTCGTCCAAGAAAACAAATCCGGAAATGCAGTAAAAAAACTACTGGAAATGATAGAAATAACGGCTGCTGTTGAAAGATTTGAAGATGGGATTAGAGAAATTCCTTTAGATGAAATAGTTGTAGGTGATATAGTACACTTATCTGCTGGTGATATGATTCCTGCTGACATAAGAATGATTCAAGCTAAGGACTTATTCATAAGTCAATCTGCTTTAACAGGAGAAAGTGAATCAGTAGAAAAAGTTGCAACAATATCAAATAGTGATGTAACTGCTCTAGAAAAGAATAACCTTGCTTTTATGGGGACGAATGTCCTTAGTGGATTTGCAAAGGGGATAGTTGTTGCTACGGGAAATGATACAATATTTGGAGGGATTGCACAGGATTTAAATAAGGAACCAACAGAAACAAGTTTTGAAAAGGGAGTTAACTCTGTATCTTGGGTTTTAATTAAGTTTATGGTAGTTATGGTTCCCATAGTATTCGTTATCAATGGAATAACAAAGGGGGATTGGCTGAAGGCCTTGTTATTTGCCGTATCTATAGCTGTAGGCTTGACACCGGAAATGTTACCTACAATTGTAACCACAGGTTTAGCAAAAGGTGCCTTAGCCATGTCAAAGAAAAAGGTAATTATTAAAAATTTAAACTCAATACAAAACCTGGGGGCAATAGATATACTCTGTACTGATAAAACGGGGACCCTTACAGAGGATAAGGTTAAATTACAGTATCATTTAGATATTGATGGAAATAGCGATATCAGGGTACTGAGGCACGGATTCCTTAATAGCTACTATCAAACAGGATTAAAAAACTTACTGGATATAGCTATCATAGAAAAGACAATGGAATTAAAAGATAGTGACAAGAGCCTAAATGAAAGCATAACCAGATATAAAAAGGTAGATGAAGTTCCTTTTGATTTTAACAGAAGAAGGCTAAGTGTAGTAGTTGAAGATGAAACCGGCAAGACACAAATGATTACAAAAGGTGCAGTTGAAGAAATACTTACTATATCAAGCTATGTGGAATATAAGGGAGAGGTTGTTGAACTTACTGAGAAGAAGAAAAAGATAGTATTAGAAAAAGTACAGGAATTAAATAATAATGGCATGAGGGTAATTGCAGTTTCCCAAAAGACCAATCCTTCACCGGTAGGGGAGTTTTCTGTAGCGGATGAAAGTGATATGGTTTTGATTGGATACCTGGCTTTATTAGATCCACCAAAGGAAAGTGCAGCAACAGCAATCGAGGTTTTAAAGGCGAAAGGTGTAGCAGTTAAGGTACTCACAGGGGACAATGAAGAGGTAACTAAAAGCGTGTGTAAACAAGTTGGAATTAAATTTGACAAGGTTTATACAGGTTTAGATGTTGATGAACTTTCAGATGAGGAACTGGGTAATATAGCAGAAACGGCAAGTGTATTTGCTAAAATGTCTCCTTCACAAAAAACTAGGGTTATAAATGTTTTGAGAGAAAAGGGACATTCTGTAGGATATATGGGAGATGGTATTAACGATGCATCGGCATTAGAAGCATCAGATGTAGGAATTTCAGTAGATAATGCAGTGGATATTGCAAAAGAATCAGCTGATGTAATTTTATTGGAAAAAGACTTAATGGTACTTGAAAATGGAATACTTGAAGGACGAAAAACCTATGCAAATATAATTAAATATGTTAAAATGACAGCTTCATCTAATTTTGGAAATGTATTTTCTGTCTTATTAGCCAGTGCTTTTCTACCGTTTTTGCCGATGGAATCTCTGCACTTGCTTTTGCTTAATTTAATATATGACATTTCTTGTGGCGCAATTTCATGGGACAATGTGGATAAGGAATTCTTGGAAAAACCGAGAACGTGGGATGCTGATTCAGTTACAAAGTTTATGGTATGGCTAGGTCCAATTAGTTCTGTATTTGATATTGTAACATATATATTTATGTATTTTATCATAGCGCCGATGGCTACAGGCGGATTGTTGTTTCATCAATTAACAGATCCTCAAGTGATGGCATTATATATTGCTGTTTTCCAAGCAGGCTGGTTTGTAGAATCCATGTGGAGTCAAACTCTTGTTATCCATATGTTAAGAACACCTAAGATTCCATTTATCCAAAGCCGAGCTTCTAAACAGTTGACTTTACTCACCTTTATAGGAATAGCTATGGTGACTATAATACCGTTTACTAGTTTTGGAGCATATATTGGACTTGCACCATTACCAAGCATTTATTTTCTGTATTTTGCTATTACCATAATACTTTATATGGCATTAGTTACAGTCATTAAAAACCTATATGTAAAAAAGTATAAAGAATTACTTTAAAAATAGAAGGACCTCAGGTTTAAAGAGATGAGATTCCACACAGCGAATGACCTACCATCATTTTTCAGAAAAAAGACTCTGAAAAATGGGGTTAGGGCATCTTTCACATGGGTTCAGAATGACACCATACTAGTTATTCATAGCATTGACAGGGCTTATGCCCTCGTAATTATTTAATGTGTGAACGGTAACATTTATATGGTTTAGTAAGTTTTAATCATGAAAAAAGCACTTGAAAAACAATCAATAATATAATATAATATAATCTAATAGGCCAAACAAGGTATGGATAAGTCGGACTTTTCAGGACGGACCATTTCCATTTTGGCAGTGTTTTCTTGGCACCCACTTTAAAAATCAAGGTTTTTTTAGTGACTCCGAGGATATATTTGAAAGGAGTTTTTTTTAATGGAAAAAAACAATGTACAATTTATAACACGTACGGCTCTTATAGCAGCAGCCTATGCAGCTATAACCTATGCCTTTGGATGGATGAGCTATGATCAGGTTCAGTTTAGAATATCTGAAGTATTAGTATTATTTGCATTCATTGAGCCTAGATATGGTCTTGGTTTAATAATAGGATGTGTATTGGCTAACTTGGCAAGCCCCTTGGGGGTAATTGACATTGTAGTCGGTTCTTTTGCAACCTCACTTGCAATTATGTTCATAGTCCAGGTAAGAAAACTTTTAGGCTATAATAAAAGGGCATTAATAATAGCAAGTTTTGGACCTGTAATATCAAATGCTTTATTTGTAGGAATCCAATTAACCTACCTGTTTGGTACTCCATTTTTAGCAAATGCTTTCTATGTAGGTCTAGGAGAGTTTGTAGTAGTCACCCTTTTAGGTACAGTAGTCGTAAATTTAATAATGAAGAATCATGCATTAATAGAAAGATTATCATTCAATTAATAGTTATGGCTACTAACGATTATAGGTCATTTTAAAGATTATTTAATCATAAAATCCATATTAACCACAGGTTAATATGGATTTTTTTAAACTGTTTCTGCTATTTCTGATAGTATTTGTACACCTTTTGGTAGCCAGAATTTTAAGGCACCCTTTACAGATGATACATTTATTTCTTGATAAATATATTTTTCGCCGTCCATGCAAACATTGGTTGGTTCATCAAAATTTATACGGGCTTCTTTAATTTTTTCATAAGTTATATACTTGCTTATTTTTTGATTTTTTAAATGTTCACCCTTCTTGTAACTTTCTAACAAGGAGAGGATTTTAAGTCTTGGAATATTATCAACAAAGCACAAATCAAGTATTCCGTCATTTAACTCTGCTTTTGGGGCACACTTGTAGCCGCTACCGTAATATTGGCCGTTTGCTATAACACCTATTAAATAAGTATCTTTTATAAGATGACTTTTTGTTTTAACTTCAATGTATTTTCCCAGCTTGCTGAATAAAGAATAAAATATAGAAAGATAATATCTTGTGGGGCCTTTAATAAAAGGTACCTTTTTAAATTTATGCATGTTGAAAGCTACGTCGGCATCAAGACCTATGTTTAATACTGTTGCAGCATATATATTGTTTACTTTTATCAAATCTAATTCTACGTTTTGTCCTTGAGTTTGTAAATTTATATCGCTAAAGTTTTCGCTATTATGGAAGTTCTTTATAAAATCATTGCCAGATCCCATTGGTATTATACCAATACTTACATGATCATACTTATAGGCAACATTAATAAGCTCATGTAGGGTTCCGTCACCTCCACAAGCATAAAAAACAGTGTTTACATTTTCTTTGCACTTGTTTTCTATAAAAATACTTGCATCGCCTTTAGATGTGCTAGTATAAACTTGGTAATCAATTTCTTGATTTTTTAATTTTTCATGTATGGTTTTCTCTAGTTTATCTTGAACATTGCCATTGCCTGCCACGGGATTAATGATAAAAATGTGTCTCATTGTTACTCCTTAGCATCTTTATTTCGTACCAAATAATCTGTCCCCGGCATCGCCTAAACCAGGTACTATGAAGCCAACTTCATTGTATTTTTCGTCTATGGCAGCAGTATATATTTCAACATCCGGATGGGCTTCAGCAACTTTTTTCAAGCCTTCAGGGGCGCATACCAAATGAATAGACTTTATTTTTTTGGCTCCACGTGCTTTTAACATTGATAAAGCACCAATCATTGAACCACCAGTTGATAGCATTGGTTCTGTTATAATAACTAATCTGTGTTCAATGTCTGCTGGAAGTTTGCAGTAATATTCAACAGGCTGGAGAGTTTCTTCGTTTCTGTATAAGCCAATGTGACCTATTTTTGCATTTGGGACTAAATCTACTATCCCATCTACCATACCTAGACCTGCTCTTAAAACCGGTACTATTGCAATGTCTTGTTCTGACAATGTTTTACCTGTGGTTTTGCATATAGGTGTTTCTATATCGATATCTTTCAGAGGAAGATCTCTTGTTACTTCATATGCCATAAGCATTGAAATTTCCCTTACTAATTCTCTGAAATCTTTTGAAGATGTGTTTTTATCTCTTAACATTGTCAGCTTGTGCTGAATCAAGGGATGAGATATTACTGTTACATTATTCATCATGCACTCCTTTATTGTAAAATGTTAGTTAATAAGAATTGTAATGTAAATAAACATATAATATAATTATTATATACAAAAAGCTCTTTGTCAATTAATATTTTTAAAGGAGGGGGTATAC
>CAZTML010000101.1:0-6857 GCA_964614935.1 uncultured Clostridia bacterium
ATTTTTCTGAGTAATCGTGAATATTGGCCAAATTAAATACAGAAGGAGTTGATAATTTGATAGATTGGTATGATATTACAGAAAGAATTAAAAGGTTTAATGATATATTAAATGAGGTAGGTGGGTCCCTTTGACTTGGAGAAGTTAAGGGAAGAAAACTTTTTATTAGAATCTGAGATGCAGGAACCGGATTTTTGGAACGACCAGGAAAGGGCCCAGAAAGTATCTCAAAAATTAAAACATAATACAGATCGAATCGATGAATATAAGGGTTTAAAAGAGCAAGTAGAAGAAATTGAGCTATTTGTTGAATTAATACGTGAAGAAGAAGACGAAAGCCATGTGTCTGAACTAATGACAAATATGGATATGGCAGAAGAACAATTAGAAAATGCGAGAATAGTGGCCCTATTAAGCGATGAATATGATGAAAACAACGCAATTTTATCTATACATGCAGGTGCAGGAGGAACTGAGGCCCAGGACTGGGCAGATATGTTGTATCGAATGTACACCAGGTGGATAGAATCTAAGGGTTACAGGTTGACAGTTTTAGATCTTCTAACTGATACGGAAGCAGGAATTAAAAGCGTGACCCTTCTTGCAGAAGGAGAAAATGCTTACGGTTATTTAAAATCTGAAAAGGGTGTTCACAGACTTGTTAGAATATCACCCTTTGATGCAGCAAAGAAAAGGCATACATCTTTTGCATCAGTGGATGTTACACCTGAAATGACTGATGATATAGACATAGAAATAAATGATGCAGACATAAAAGTTGACACTTACCGGTCAAGCGGTGCAGGAGGCCAGCATGTTAACACTACGGATTCGGCAATACGTATAACTCATATTCCAACAGGCATAGTGGTATCTTGCCAAAACCAAAGGTCGCAGCACAGCAACAGAGAAACAGCAATGACCATGTTAAAGTCAAAACTTATGGAAATAAAGAAACTGGAAAACAAGGAAAAAATCGAAGATATTCAAGGAAAATATAATCAAATTGCATGGGGCAGCCAAATCCGTTCTTATGTATTTCATCCCTACAGCATGGTTAAAGACCACCGTACAAGTGCTGAAACAGGTAATGTACAATCAGTTATGGATGGAAACCTCGATATGTTTATGAATGAGTATTTGAAAATGAAATCGAAAGAACAATAATCAACAATGGGAGAACAATAACCGAGGGCACAGCCCTCGTCATCCTGAGCGAAAGTGAAGGATCTCATAGTACGGGGACATTCCTCTTACATCAAAGACTATCCCAATAGTAGAGGTGTGTCCCCCTTCCTTAAACATGAGATTCTTCACTTCGTTCAGGATGACACTTACGTTAGATTATTTATATGATGACAATAGTGGAATTACCATTGATGCGAAGGAGAGAAGAATGATAGATATTAATAAAATTTTATGTAGTGAATTTAATTTAAAACCCCTTCAGGTTGAAAACACGGTTGCTTTAATAGATGAAGGTAATACAATTCCCTTCATTGCCAGATACCGTAAGGAGCAGACAGGCTCGCTTGATGATGTGGTTTTAAGAGATTTGTATGACAGACTTACTTATCTTAGAAACTTGGAAACAAGGAAAGAAGAAGTAATAAGATTAATTGAAGAACAAGGAAAACTTACTGAAGAACTTAAAAATGAAATATTAAATGCAGATGTACTCCAAAGAGTGGAAGACTTATACAGACCATATAAGCAGAAAAAATCAACAAGAGCGTCAAAAGCTAAGGAAAAAGGTCTTGAGCCGCTAGCTGAATTGATCTTAGGACAAAGCATTATGGAAGGAGACCTAGACGAGATAGCACAGCCTTTCGTAGATGAAGAAAAAGGTGTAAAAAATATTAAAGAAGCATTTGAAGGGGCTTGTGACATAATTGCTGAAGTTGTTTCAGATAATGCAGATTATAGAAAGCATATACGTGAACTATATGTAAATGATGCAATACTTACATCGGAGGCAAGTGATGAAGATGAAAAAACAGTTTACGAAATGTACTATAAATTTGAAGAGCCTGTAAATAAAATTGCTAATCACAGGATTCTTGCCATTAATAGAGGTGAGAAAGAAAAGAAATTAAAGGTTAAATTAATTACTCCTGATGACAAAGTTGTTAATTACTTAGTTACAAAAGAAATTACAAATGAAGATGCACTTACTGTCAACCATTACCTGGCTGCAGTTCAAGACAGCTATAAAAGGCTGATTATGCCTTCTCTTGAAAGAGAAATTAGAAACATGCTAACTGAAAGAGCCGAAGAAGAAGCTATAAAGGTATTTGGTAAAAACACTAAAAACCTATTAATGGTTCCTCCGGTTAAGGACGTGAAGGTTTTAGCCATAGACCCAAGTTTTAGAACAGGCTGTAAGTTAGCAGTATTAGATGGAACAGGCAAGTTCTTGGAAGAAGGAGTAATTTATCCTAATGAACCAAGGAACGAAGTTGAAAAGTCACAAGAAATAATGGCAGGCCTTATAAAGAAATTTGATATAGACGTAATTACTATAGGAAACGGAACAGCATCGAGAGAAACTGAAATGGTTGTTTCAGATATGCTTTCTAAATACACATTCCCTAAAAAAGTTACATACACAATCGTAAGTGAAGCAGGAGCTTCAGTGTATTCAGCTTCTAAATTAGCCCAAGAAGAATATCCGGACTTAGATGTTACTATAAGAGGAGCTATTTCAATAGGAAGAAGGTTGCAGGACCCTCTAGCAGAATTAGTTAAAATAGATCCTAAAAGTATAGGTGTAGGTCAATATCAGCATGATGTTAACCAAACAAAGTTAGGACAGGAACTTGACGGAGTTGTAGAAGATGTTGTTAACAGCGTTGGAGTTGATTTAAATACAGCATCACCTGCACTCCTTCAATACGTATCCGGTATAACTAAAACAATTTCAAAGAATTTAGTTAAATATAGAGAAGAAAACGGAAAATTCATTAACAGACAAGAGTTAATGAAGGTAAGAATGTTAGGTGAAAAAGCATTTGAACAATGTGCAGGATTCTTAAGGATATCTGATGGTGAAAATCCTCTTGATAAAACCGCAGTCCATCCTGAAACCTATGAAATTGCAGAAAATCTTCTTAAAAGACTAGACTATACCCTAGAAGATGTAAAAAGTGGTAACTTAAGGGACATGAATGAAAGATTAATGCAAATTCCTTCTAAGGAAGAGAAGGTTAAAAAACCGGCTCAAAATGTAAGGTTAACAAGTCTTGAAGCACTTGCTCAAATCAACTTTAAGGAAAACAAAAAACCTCAAAAGGGTAGAGTTAAAGACAAAATTAAAGTATTAGCTGAAGAATTAGATGTAGGAGTGCCTACATTAACAGACATTATAGAAGAATTAAAAAAACCGGGAAGAGACCCTCGTGATGAAATGCCACAGGTAATATTTAGAAGTGATGTAGTAGACTTTGACGATATGAAAGTAGGTATGAAACTTACGGGAACAGTTAGGAATGTAGTTGATTTTGGGGCCTTTGTAGACATAGGAGTTAAACAAGACGGACTTGTACACATTTCTGAGATGAGCGATAAATATATTAAAAATCCAATGGAAGTGGTACAAGTGGGAGACATTGTAAATGTAACCCTTATAAGTATAGATAAGGAAAGACAAAGAATAGGTCTTAGTATGAAAAAAGGCGCTGGGGGTAAAAATGATTGATACAGTAATATTTGATTTTGACGGTACACTGGCGGATACAAATCAACTGATAGTAAATTCATTTAAGCATATTTACACTAAATATTATGACGGTAAATGTGATGAAGATTATATTTTGTCCACCTTTGGAGAGCCCCTTGAATTAACATTAAGAAGGGACTTCGGCGATTTCGAATACGAAGATGTTCTAGGATCTTACAGAGAGTATCAGACTGAAAGATTTGAAAAAGAAGTAAAACTCTATGAGACTGTAGAAGAAACTATAAAACATTTAATAGAAAAAGACATTAAAATTGGAATTGCTACATCAAGGCTTAGAGATTCAACTTTATCAGCATTGGAGAAATTTAATATAGACAAGTATTTTCAGGTTATAGTTGCCGCTGATGATGTGGTAAATCACAAACCTGATAAGGAACCATTAATTAAGACTATCAAGGCTTTAGACAGCAGTACTGACAAGACTCTCTATGTAGGTGATTCGAGATTTGATATAGAGTGTGCTATAAATGCTCAGGTTACCCCGGTACTGGTAGGCTGGCATACAAGCTCTGGTGAGTTAAAAGAACAATATTCTATAAACCACCTATTAGATAAAATGTGGGATTTAACTAAGCTTATATGATACATAATCATATAATTGTCATTCTGTGCGATAGCGAAAGAACTCATCTTTTAAACCTGAGATTCCTAACTTGTAGCTCAGAATTATCACGTGTTATCCACACCACGGTAAACGAATGTTTTCCGCTTTGTCATCCTGAGTGTAACGAAGGATCTCATATCTTTAAATTCTGAGATTCTGCAGTTTCGCACACAAATTTATTTGTTCGTTAAACTCACATAAATTTGGTGCTCATTGCGAATGACCTACCGCTATTTTTCAGAAAAAAGACTCTTAAAAATAGGGTTAGGGCATCTTTCACTGGGTTCAGAATGACACGCTGCTTCGCAGCTTATTCATAACAATGACGAGGGATAGGCCTCGAGATAAAGCATTCATTCTAAATTTATAATTTAGAGCGAATGCTTTTATCATATTTTTGTAACAATTAGGAGTTTGTATAGTATATATCATATTAATTACTTTAACTAATGCCAAATGGGAGACAAATATTACCAAGAAAACGATTGTTTGTGAAAAAATTATTAAATTAATAGTAGATAAAACTGTAAGATATGTGCTATAATAGAATTACAACATAGAAAGGATGGTATGACTATGGAATTTAAAAACCTAATATTGGAAAAAAGTGAAGGAATATGCACGATTAAAATTAACAACCCTCAATCATTAAATGCATTGAACAATGATGTATTACAAGACCTTGATGCAGCTTTTGACCTAGTTGCAAAAGATGATGAGGTATCAGTAATCGTTTTAACAGGTGAAGGGAAAGCTTTTGTAGCCGGTGCAGACATAGCTTACATGAAGGATCTAGATGTTGAAGGGGGTAAGAAGTTTTCAGAAGATGGAGCAAGAATTTTCAGAAAAATCGAAACACTAAACAAAGTTGTTATTGCTGCTGTTAACGGATTTGCTCTTGGTGGAGGATGCGAGCTAGCTATGGCTTGTGACTTTAGAATAGCATCTGAAAAAGCAAAATTCGGTCAACCGGAAGTTGGCCTAGGAATTACACCAGGATTCTCCGGAACTCAAAGACTCCCAAGATTGGTGGGACTTGGAAGAGCTAAAGAATTGATATTTACAGGCGGACACATAAATGCTGAAGAAGCCTACAGAATTGGCTTGGTTAACAAGGTAACAGATAAAGAAGAACTTATGAAAGAAACATATGCAATTGCTAATAAAATAAAATCAAATTCAATGTCTGCAATTAGAAATTCAAAAGAAGCAATGAATAGAGGAATAGAGACTGATTTTGAAACAGCAATGGGGATAGAATCCAACTTATTTGGTTTATGCTTTGCCCACGAAGATCAAAAAGAAGGTATGACTGCTTTTGTTGATAAAAGAAAACCAAACTTTAAATAATATAAAGAGTTGATAAAGTTTGAATAAAGTCCTTGATATTTTTAAAACAATCAAGTATAATAAAAATGTTGATGTAATTTATCGAATTAATAAATTAACAAAAAAATAAGTAGACAAAAATTTAAGGGAGTGAAATCATGAATTTTCAATTAAGCAAGGAACACGAAATGGCAAGACAGTTGTTCAGAACTTTTGCTGTCGAAGAAGTAGAGCCGTTGGCACAAGAAATTGATGAAGAAGAAAGATTTCCCGTTGAAACTGTTGAAAAAATGAATAAGTACGGTTTCATGGGTATTCCGTTTCCAAAGGAATATGGCGGACAAGGTTGCGATTATTTAACATATGCTATGGCGGTTGAAGAGCTGTCAAAGGTATGTGGAACTACAGGTGTTATAGTATCTGCGCATACTTCACTTTGTGGTGGTCCTTTATATGAATATGGAACAGAAGAACAAAAGAAAAAATATTTAACAAAAGTTTCATCAGGTGAAATGTTAGGAGCGTTTGGTCTTACTGAAGCAGGAGCTGGTACAGACGCAGCTGGTCAACAGACAAAAGCAGTACTTGATGGTGACAATTATATTTTAAACGGTTCAAAAATATTTATTACAAACGGTGGTTATGCAGATTGCTTTATTGTTATGGCAATGACTGACAAATCAAAAGGCACAAGAGGGATTTCAGCATTTATAGTAGAAAAAGACTTCCCTGGTTTTTCAATAGGAAAAACAGAATTAAAAATGGGTATTAGAGGCTCATCTACAAGTGAATTAGTATTTGAAGACTGCATCGTACCAAAGGAAAATCTACTTGGAAAAGAAGGACAAGGTTTTAAAATTGCAATGAAGACACTTGATTCAGGTAGAATTGGAATAGCAGCTCAAGCATTAGGTATTGCACAAGGTGCTATAGATGAAACTGTTCAATATGTAAAAGAAAGAAAACAATTTGGCAGATCAATATCTAAATTCCAGAACACTCAGTTCCAGTTAGCAGACATGCAGGCAAAAGTTGACGCAGCAAGGCTTTTAGTTTACAGAGCAGCATGTAACAAGGATGCAGGTCTACCATACAGCGTTGATGCAGCTATGGCTAAATTAATTGCAGCTGAAACAGCAATGGAAGTTACAACAAAAGCTGTTCAGCTTCACGGTGGATATGGAT
>CAZTML010000102.1:0-6856 GCA_964614935.1 uncultured Clostridia bacterium
TTGATATATCGCTAAAGGTCTTAGGATTATTTACTATAGCAAATATACCGTTGCCTCTGTATTTGATAGTTGCAGTATCATCATCAAATACTGAAGGTGCAAATGTAAGTGTCTCCTTATCTTCAACAAACTTCATCGCTGTAGAAATATTTTTATTTATTTCATCCAACTGATCGATTGTTCTTTCAGCATAGAAATCTAAACTTTTAATATTTATGTTTCCCTTTATTTTTTCAACAAATACTGAGAAATCAATCAGGTCTGAAATAATTTCCGCTCCCATATCCTCAGCTGATCTTTCAGCCTCCTTAATAATTTTATCATCATCTACTTTTTCTATGAGTATGTTAACCTTTTTAGCTGAGCTGTCAATTTGCTTTAATACTTCACTACAGTTTAGCGGTAGAGTATATGTGCCTCTATCCCAATTAAACTTAATAACTCTATTTGGATAATCCTTTGCTAAATCTTTATAAAATGCACTGTCAAGCCAAAGCTTAGCTGTTTCACCTGATTTAGTAGTTGTAAATGTATAGGTATTGTTTTTAACCTTTACATCCTCTTTGTATATAGTTTCTACAATCTTGTTGTCTACAAGAATCTGCCCTATAGGAGTTCTTACAGGTGTTGAACTTCCTGAAGGCACTACACTTTTTTTAACTTTAATAATTGCAGTCGCTGTGATGCCTGCATGGGTTGTTCTCAATGTTGTTTCTCCCACAGATTTGCATATTATTTTACCCTTGATTGCGCTGTCAGTAACAGCTACATTCGTATCATCAATGCTTATTTCCACAATGCTTGTAACATCAGTTGTATTTAGCCCATTAAAATAGTTGATTTTTACGCTAAATTCATCACCAACATACTTTTCTATTGTATTGGGAACAAAAGTTAAAGAAGGTTCTCCTGGTTCAGGAGCTATAACTGATATAGTCGCCGTAGCAAGTAAAGCACCTTCAGGAAGACCTGTTACTTCTCCTTCTGATAAAGCATATGCCTGAGGTTGATAATAAATCGCACTGACTGTTGTAGTTCCAGCAGATAACCCTGTAATCAACCCGTCTTCGCTTATGGTTGCAATACCTTCATCTTCAATTATATAAGCTAAATATTCATTTTTTGTTACATCTGTGCCTCCGGGATATTCTGAATTATATAAACTTACTTGTGTTTGTGATGTTTCGTCTACACCTAAATCAATATTATAAATTTCCTTATCAAATTCTATATATGGCTCTATCTCATATTTGCCAAAAATTCTATAGCTAATATCTTCTGAAAACTTTTTATTATTATTATTATTATCACTTGATCTTTGAAATGCTTGTTCAGGCATATAATTGTATGCAATTATTACTTTCCCTTTATTATCACCGGATATTGCTATTTGTCTATCATTATTCAAATTGTCACGTTTGTATTCATCTTTATCAGTAAAAAAAGCATCTCCTATATAATTTCCTTCATTGTCGATATATTGAAGTCGTGCATAATATTTATCAAGCCCAGTATAAGTTGTATCCCAAACGCACAACATATTACCTCTTCCATCATTATAAGATGTGGGATTACAATTGAAATATTCATCATCTGGTAAATCAGGGGAAACTATGAAGTAATCACCTACCTTTTCGGGTAATAAGTTGGAATTTAATTTAATATATTGACCTCTAATCAAATCTTCATCTTCCCACGTAATTAAAAATTGGCTGTTTGAAATATTAAATGATACAGAAGGTAAAGCATAATAACTTGTAGATGCAATATTAATATCTCCATTTTCTATAGCATCTGCAGACTTCACCACTTGCACATCAATGTTATATCTTTTTTGGTCTCCATTATAACTAGTTCGGGCTACAAGAAAAGCATCGGTTGTCGGGTCATAACTTACAGAAAAATCATCATACGAGGAATCAATACCTTCATCTATTAAAAAGTTATTATTTTGTAAAGTATTTGCAGAATTTATAATACGACCATAAATATCCGAACCTACTATGTCTTTACTGTCACCCTCTTTAAAATAGTATTGATCCCATACTAATAAAAGTTCACCATCATCCCCATATTCTAGTTCTGGATTTTGTTCTATAAAATCTGAATATTCTTCTAATTTACTTTCATCATTTCCTGATACCTTATTGAAGGGTCCTTTAATATCAGTATAATAACTATTATCTATATTTTTTTCCATTTTTACTGTGCGTGCTCTTAACAAGTTTATTCGATTGCTACTTCCTGGTTCCGACCATATAACAAGAAAGTTTTTATTTTTTTTATCATATGCTACAGTGGGGGAATATAATTTTTTTTCACGATCTCCCTCTATCTCGAATTGATCAATGATAACATTTCCGTTATTGTCCAAAACTTCTCCATAGATAGCAGAGCCTTGTTCATCTACAATATCATATTCAAATACACTTAAATATAGCTCCTTATCAGTATCATATGCGATATCAGGATTTCGGCATTCTATCTCTATTGGATCTATTGATGCTGTTCCATAAACAACAAATGAAATACTTATTTCTTCACCATTTACTGCATTTATTTCGCTCAATGGAATTGAAAATTCATAAACCTTATGCTCATAAACAACCATATTAGTATATGTGAATCCTGCATTCCCCCAATTTTTTTCAGGAACGGATACTTTAAATTCTTTGATTCCATCTGAAGTATTTACATAAACCTTTCCATAGTCCTTATCACCGTCATAAGTGTTGTCCGGTGTGAAATCCATTGTTACATACAAATTTTCATAATCATTCATAACCCAAAAATACGTAACTCCAGCCGGATGACCGGAACCGGGAACCTGATATTCCTGAGCAAAGACTTCTAAGTTTATAACCTCATCCAATTCACCGTCTACAGTTATCTTTCCATAGTTTGAATTTAGCTTATAGCTGTAAAAGTCAGTAATTTGGTTTTTAATTTTGTAGTTGTTGGCAAGAGGGAATTGCAAGGGCTCTTGACTTATTATTTCGTTCTCTATTCTGCCTGTTACACTTAAAACACCTTTACCACCACTTGCTTCAAACTCCAATATAATACCATCTTCTACCGGAGTTATATCCAAATCTTCCTTGCAAAGTTTATTTAATACTTTACCATCTGAACCATTTGCTTTAATAGCTTTTGTACCATCAAGTAATACTGCATCTAAGTAAGCTGATCCTCCTCCATTTTGTGTAATTCTAATGAGAGCAGTATCACCCTTTAAAAATTCCCCCAAATCAATTTCTTTTGTTTCCTGGATTTTTCCATACTCAAGATTACCGTGATTTATCCAGGTATCTCCTGTTTTTACTGCGATTTCAAACATTCCGTTGAAATCTTTGTTTGCTTTATCCGGTAGTTCAGTTGGCGCAAAATAAGCAAAGGCCTGAACGGGAACTACCATCATTAAAATTAGAATACAAACAATTATTTTTTTCACCAAAACACCCCCTTAAATATTTTCTTTAATTATATATGCAAGCATTTCTTTTGTAATCACCCTAGGGGTGATTTTAATTAGAAAAAATTAATTTTTTCTAAATTCCGAAATATATATAATAAAAAGTGTGGTATAATGTAGAAAATATAGTTGTTAGGAGTGATTTGATGTTAAATAAGGAAGATTTGATATACTTAGAAGAACATCTACCCTATTGGAATAAAATGTGCGATAATGAAAAACGCTTACTTACTAATGGCTTCGAATTAATAAAATATAAGAAGGGTGAACACCTTCACAGCGCAGGTAATGAGTGCTTAGGTCACATGGTTATTAGAAAAGGAGAACTAAGAGCATACATGTTATCTGAAGAAGGAAGGGATGTAACGCTTTTCAGGCTGCCGGAAGGAGAATCATGTGTTCTGTCTGCTTCCTGTGTATTAAGCAATATAACTTTTGAAGTTTTAATGGATGCAGAACAAGATACTGAAATATACTTATTAAATGTGGGAACATTCAACAAATTGGCCCAGGAAAATATTCATGTTGAGAATTATTTGTATAAAAAAGCTACTGACAGGTTTTCTGATGTAATGTGGGCTATGGAGCAAATATTATTCATGAGTTTTGATAAAAGACTTGCAGTTTTCCTCAATGATGAAATGGTAAATACAAAATCCAATATTATTAAGCTTACCCATGAACAAATAGCAAAATACATTGGAAGTGCAAGAGAAGTTGTATCCAGGATGCTAAAAAGCTTTGAATCCCATGGTATACTAAAGCTTTCAAGAGGAACAATAGAAATAGTTGACAAAGATGTATTGAAGGGGCTAATACGAAAATGAACTATAGAATAAATCAAAAAAACGGAGACAAATTATCTATTCTTGGCTTTGGTTGTATGCGTCTTCCAACAAAGGCAGGAATAATTGACGAAACAAGGGCTATTAAAATGATTCATGACTCTATTGAAAAGGGGGTTAATTATTTTGATACAGCCTATATTTACCATGCAGGCCAAAGCGAATCCTTTTTAGGGAAGGCACTCCAGGGAGGCTACAGAGAACGTGTAAAGATAGCAACAAAGCTTCCTCCTTACATGGTAAAAAGTTTAGATAGTGCAAAGAAAATAATGTTGACACAGCTGGAAAAGCTTAAAACTGATTACATAGACTATTACTTGCTTCATATGCTTACGGACAAGGCAATGTTTGATAAAATGGTAGACCTGGGCGTTATGGAATGGCTTGAAGACCTCAAAAATAAAGGAACTTTAAGAAATATCGGTTTTTCTTTTCATGGAAGCAAAGTGGACTTTGAATTAATAGTTCAAGCTTACCCCTGGGATTTTTGTCAGATACAATATAATTACTTGGATGAAAATAATCAAGCTACTGTATCAGGCTTAAAACTTGCTAATTCTTTGGGAATTCCCGTAATTATTATGGAACCCCTTAGAGGGGGCAAATTAGTAAATAATTTACCTAAACAAGTAGAAAAAACATTTAATGATTTTAATCCTAAATGGTCTCCTGCCGAATGGTCCTTCCGGTGGATTTGGAATCACAAGGAAGTAAATGTAGTTTTATCAGGAATGAGTTTGGAAGAACAAGTAAATGAAAATATAGAAATCGCATCTACAGCTGAGGCAGACTCACTTTCTCAAGATGAGTTACAGGTTTTTGATAAGGTTAAAGAAATAATGAATGAGAAGATTAAAGTCCCATGTACTGCCTGTGGCTACTGTATGCCTTGTCCTTTTGGAGTTGATATTCCGGGTTGTTTTTCTTCTTACAATGAAAGGTTTTTATTAGAGGATAAAATGTCCTGGTGGAGGTATGCACAGACCTTAGGTGCATTTTCTGCAAAACCCGCATTTGCCTCGAAATGTGCGGAATGTGGCAAGTGTGAGCCTCATTGTCCTCAAAATATAGAAATTAGAAAAGAATTAAAAAAAGTTGCAAAGGAAATGGAAGGAGTCTTCTTTAAGCCTATTGTTGGAACTGCGAGGAAAATATTAAGAATTAAATAAAAGTTAGTTAAAGTTCAGACCCAACTGGGTCTGTCATCCTGAGCACAGTGAAGGATCTAATGTTTTAAAAGATGAGATTCTTCACCAGCGGTTCAGAATGACACGCTGCTTCGCAGCTTATTCATAGCAATGACATGGGCTAGGCCCTTGAATGATAGATTTTCAAATAAATTCTTGATTAATAGCATATTTGTTGATATAATCGAATTTATTCTTACTTTTGAAAATAATGGGAGCTAATTATGACGTTACAACAATTAAAATATTTGATTGAAGTCGCAGATAAGGGTTCTATAAATCAGGCTGCCAAGACTTTATTTATTTCACAGCCAAGTCTTTCTAATGCCATAAAGGAATTGGAAAACGAAATAAACATAGAAATATTTGAAAGAACTAGCAGGGGAGTTAATGTAACCGTTGAAGGTGCGGAATTCTTAGTTTATGCAAGGCAAATAGTGAACCAGGCTCAAATGTTGCAAGAAAAGTATAAAGATCAAGAAACAGAAAACCCAGAAAAATCAGAAAAAATAGCATTCAAAGTATCTACCCAGCATTGCGCAGTTACAGTAGTTGCTTTTGGAGAATTAATAAAAAAATATGGTAACAAAGAGTATGAATTTGAACTAAAGGAAACTAGGTCTGTCACAGTTATTGATGATGTTATAAATAATGGAAGTGAAATAGGGATTATTTATATTAACGAATTTAACGAAACTACATTAAGAAAAAGATTAAATGAAGGAAGTTTAGAGCTAGAAGAAATCTTTATTGCTAAGCCCTATGTGCTAGTAAGCGAACATAATGAACTAGCTAAGAAGAAAAAGGTTGAACTGGATGATTTAAAAGATTACCCCTACATTTCCTTTGGACAAGAAGAATATAATTTATTTCACTTTTCTGAAGAAATACTAAGCAACCTTCTTCATAAGAAGAATATTAAAGTTACCGCAAGGGCTACCTTATATAACTTACTTACTATGCTAAATGGTTTTACCATTTCTACCGGCATAATAAGTGAAAGGCTTAGAAAACAAGGAATTGTACCTATTAACTTAGAAGTCGATAATATTGTAAAGGTTGGTGTTGTCACGAAGAAAAACCTAAACCTAAGCCCAATTGGTAAAAAATTTATAAAAGAGTTTAAAAAAGCCTCAGATAGCATGTTATAGTATCAAACTATAACATGCTATATTTTTTACGTATTACTCTAAAAGTCAATGATATTATATACTTACGTCAAAGGAACCACATTTATTTACAAGAATTTTGCACTAATTAGTTTAACAATTAACAAACAATACATATCGATATAAATAACTGGATGTGGCATAGATGATAAGAATAGTACTAATAATTAATGACATTTGCTT
>CAZTML010000103.1:0-6789 GCA_964614935.1 uncultured Clostridia bacterium
TAGAGCCAAGTCATTTAGCTGAAGCAATCAACTATCGTAATTTGGATAGGGAAACCTGGGCGACTCAATAAATAGTTAAATTTTTTTCCCCTTCATTTTTTTTATATATATTTGCACCTCTATGAAATAAATCCTCAGAAAACTACAGTTTTTTGAGGATGTTTTTGAATTTAATAATTAAAGAATGGGATAAATCTTAAAACAAAAGTGCTTATAGTGTAATAACATTGGGAGGAAAGGAAAGTATTCCTCCATTTTAAAAATGTTGCTTAACATGTAAATATTTAAATCTAACATAAAGCAACAAATGAACTGGATTAGTGTTTAATTTAATAATTTAAAAAAAAAGTATGATCAAATTTTTAAATCTCAAAAAGGTACAACAAAAATGTACTTTGCGTAGTAGAATACCGATTCTTATGAGAATCTCTTTAATTCTACTTTTCGCTGTTGTGTTTAATATAAATGCAACGCAAACACATTCTCAAATAGATGAAAATTATTTAGAGAAAACTTTTGAAACAATTCAACAAGATCAAAAAACCATTACGGGTACTATTAAAGATGTAGAAGGTGAAGCAATTATTGGTGCTAACGTCATCGAAAAAGGAACCACTAATGGAACTATTACAGATTTTGATGGAAATTTCACTTTGAATGTTTCTAATAATGCTATTTTGCAGATATCTTATATAGGATATGTTGATCAAGATGTGTCAATACAAAATAAAAATGTTATAGACATAATCTTGAAGGAAGATACTCAGACTTTAGATGAATTAGTTGTTGTAGGTTTTGGAACACAGAAAAAGCTTTCAATTACGGGTTCAGTATCTGCAATAAGTGCAGACGACATAGTGAAAGCGCCTGTATCAAATCTAAGTAATGCTTTAGCTGGAAAACTTCCAGGTATTCGTGTTCAGACTAGAGGAGGTGTTCCAGGTTCTGAAGCAACTGTAGATATTCGTGGTTTTGGTAGTCCTTTAATATTGGTTGACGGAATTGAACAACCAGGATTTATGGTTGACCCTAATGAGGTAGAAAGTATTTCAGTTTTGAAGGATGCTTCAGCGGCTGTTTACGGAGTTAAAGCTGCTAATGGGGTGCTATTAATTACAACTAAAAAAGGTACTGTTGGCAAGTCTAAGATTAGCTATAACGGTTCAGTGGGATTTCAAAACTTTACTGATTATCCTAAAATGGTTAATGCATATGAATATGCTCAGTTAATTGATGAAGATGCTATAAACAGAGGAACCGAGCCAATTTATGGACCTGAAAAACTGGAGCTCTTTAAACAAGGTACAGAGCCAGGCTATAGAAACTATGATTGGATGGATATTCTAACTCGTAGTAATGCTCCTCAAACTCAGCATAACGTTAATGTGAATGGTGGAAATGAAGATGTTAAATACTTTGCTTCTGTAGGGTATTTTGATCAAGAAGGCATATATAGTACAAAGGACATTAATTTTAATCGTTATAACTTTCGTTCTAATGTATCAGCTAAAATTGCAGAGTTTTTGACTGCTGATGTGAGCTTAGGAGGTCATGTTGAAAACAGAATGGCACCATATGATGATGATACATACATTATTCATGGTATAACACGCATGCAACCTTATTATTCACCTTATGCAAATGATGAGGAAGGTATTCACTATGGATTGACGAATTTTCAGAATCCATTAGCTCGTTCTGATGCTGATTATTCTGGTTATCGTAAACAAAAGAATAAATTATTAAATGCTTCTTTTTCATTGAAGTATGATATGCCTTTTGTTCCGGGATTATCTGCTAAAGTTTTATTTTCTTACTTAACTAGAGCACGAGAATCTAAGAATTTCAGAAAAGAGTTTTTATTGTATTCACATGATGCGACAGAAAATCAATATAATAAAGTGTTTACAGGTAATGCTCCTTCAGCATTAACACGCACATTTAGGAACGACGAACAAAATTTATTACAGTTCTCAATGAATTATAACCGTTCTTTTCTTGATAAACATAATGTGTCAGGGTTATTCTTATATGAGCAACGTGAAGATTTAAGTGATTATGTTTCTGCATATAGAGAATTTGCTATTGATGCATTAGATGAAATTAATGCTGGTGTGGATAGAAATAAAAATAATGGTGGAGTTTCTAGTGAAATGGCAAATGTTTCATTTGTTGGTCGTGTAAACTACGATTATATGAGCAAGTATTTATTTGAATTTGCATTTCGTGAAGATGGATCGGCTAAATTTCATAAGGATAATCGCTGGGGTTTCTTCCCAAGTGTTTCTTTAGGATGGCGTATATCTGAAGAGCCATTTATGAAAAATAGTGCATCTTTCTTAGATGATTTGAAAATCCGCGGGTCTTACGGTAAAGTTGGTGATGATTATGCTGATGATACAGTATTAGCTTTTCAATATTTAACTGGCTATAATTATCCATCTGATAGAAATTATATTTTCGGTGATAATGTTGTTAATAGTGTTTCATCAAAAGGACTAGCAAACATAAATTATTCTTGGTTGACTGCTAAAATATTTAATGCTGGTATTGATGCTACTTTATTTGATCAAAGGCTAGAAGTTATTTTTGATGTGTTTTATAGAAAGAGAGAAGGTCTGATAGGTTATCGTTCAGGTTCATTGCCTAATACATTTGGAGCCTCTTTTCCACAAGAAAACTTAAACAGTGATGATTACCGAGGATTTGAAATAGTTTTAGGACATCGCAATAGAATAGGTGATTGGAATTATGCTGTAAAAGGTAATATGTCTTATACTCGTGCTCAAAACCGTCATATAGAACAAGCTGATTTTAGTGACTCATATAGAAATTGGAGAAACAATCGTTCAGATAGATGGAAAAATATTGATTGGGGGTATAAACATGTAGGTCAATTCCAAAATCAAGAAGATATAAACAATTGGGCTGTTCAAGATGGAGCAGGAAATAGCACTATATCTCCAGGAGATATTAAATATGAAGACTTAAATGGTGACGGAGTTATTGATGGTTATGACGTGCAGCCAATAGGACGTAGTAGTGTCCCTGAAATTTATTTTGGTTTAGACTTATCAGCTTCTTGGAAGAATTTTGATATGTCGATGCTACTTCAAGGAGCTACGAATTATACACGTTATATGGAAGGAGCTATTGCTCATCCATTAAATAATGGTTCTAGTTCATTAACTGAGTTTATGGATAGATGGCATCGAGAAGATCCATATGATCCTAATTCTGATTGGATCCCTGGAAAATATCCATCAACTTATCAATCTGGTAAGCCAGTTAATAAACACAAGTCTAGTTTTAATACTGTAAACTCTTACTATGCACGTCTTAAAAATATAGAGTTTGGTTATACTTTTCCAACTGAAATGACTAACAAAGCTTCGATTAGTAGATTGAGAGTCTATGTTTCAGGTAATAATGTACTCACTTTTGATAATCTTCCCTTTGGTGACCCAGAAGCTGATGACGCTGATCGTATCCTCTACCCACAGTTGAGAATATGGAATTTCGGAGTTAATCTTACTTTTTAAAAAACAAAAAATATGTATATGAAAAATTTTAAATATTTATCAATAATATCGATTTGCATATTAATAGTGTTCTCTTCCTGTATTGACGATTTTTTGGATAGAGAACCTCGTAATATAATTTCTGATGAAAATGTTTGGTCAAGTGAAAGTGCTATTGAAGCATATATGGCCTATATGTATGATGCTGTTCAAGTAGAACCTCATTCTTGGTTACTCTCTCATGACACACAAGGAAGCTACACAGACGAAACAATGCGTGGCTATAGTTGGGGTGCACCTTATACTCCAACATTTGCTGATAATTTCATGGAAAATGGTACTTGGAATTCATCTTATGCAAATATTCGTAGAATAAATGAATTTATTGAATTGCTACCTAATTCAGATGTTATTTCTGAAAGATTGAAAGATAGATATATAGCTGAATCTTATTTTCTAAGAGCTTTTCACTATTTTAATTTAGCTAAACGTTTTGGTGGTGTGCCTATAATTGAAGAGGTTCAAGAATATACAGGAGATAATATTGAAGAGTTAAAGGTTCCAAGAAACACTGAAGATGAAACTTGGAGTTTTGTAGCAGAAGATTTAGATAGAGCAATATCTGGATTACCTGAATCTTATGGTTCAGCAGAAAAGTTTCGTGCTACTAAATATGCTGCTTTAGCCCTTAAATCTAGAGCAATGTTATATGCTGGCTCTGTAAGTAAATATGGAGATGTTCAACTTAATGGATTAGTTGGTATATCATCTGATAAAGCTAAAACATATTTCGAAAAATCATTAACAGCTTCTCAAGAAATCATTAACTCTGGAAATTATTCCTTATATGAAGCGCACGATGATAAAGCAGAAAACTATCAGAGCTTGTTTTTAGATCAAGGATTGCATGAAGAAGCTATTTATGTTAAGGCTGCTAGTTCTCCTGACAAAGCTCACAGTTTTGATTATTTCATGGCTGCTCCATCATATAAAATTGACTGGGGAACAAATGCGGGTCCTACCTTAGAATTGGTAGAAGAGTATGATTATATTGATGGATCACCAGGTGTTTTAAAAACAAAGGATGAGAATGGAAATCCTATTTATTACGATAATGCTGATGATATTTTCAAAAATAAAGACCCTCGTTTCTTTGCTTCTGTTTTATATCCTAATGCACCTTGGCAAAATAGTCGAGTTGAAATTAGACGTGGAATTATAGGTAGTGATGGAAAGAAACAAGAGGCTTCTTCTTTCGGTGAACTTTTTCCTGAAGATGAATCCTTAACTATAAGTGGAAAAGATGGTTTAGTTATTCAAGGAGACTGTTCAAGGACTGGTTTTTATCTTAAGAAATACATGCATCCTGTAGATCGTTTAGAGCAGAATACTGTTGAAACAAATTCTTTAATATTCAGATATGGAGAAATTCTTTTAAATTTTGCTGAAGCCTCTGTTGAATTAGGTAAGAATCAAGAAGCTTTAGAAAAATTAAATGAAGTTCGTAAACGTGCTGGTATAAAAACTAAAACATCTGTATCTATAGATGACGTTCGTAGAGAACGTAGAGTTGAATTAGCTTTCGAAAATCATAGGTATTGGGATCTAGTTAGATGGAGACAAGCACATATTGTTATGAATAACACTAGGTTTTCAGCTTTAATTCCTTGGTTAGACTATAAAACAGGTAAATACATCTTTGAAAAAGACGTTAATACTACGAATTTAGCCAAAACCTTCTTAAACAAGAATTATTATCAACCAATACCAGGTATAGATCAAAATGAAATGTTAGAACAAAATCCTGGATTTTAATTAAAAATGAATATGAAAAAAATAATATTTTCAATATTGGCTATCACTTTATTATTAACATTGCAGTCTTGCGATATTGATAATTTTGATATGCCATCTGCAACTTTAATGGGCTCATTAATTGATTCTGAGACTGGTGAAAATGTACCTTCTCAATATCAAAATGGTGCTCGAATTAGACTTTACGAGTTTTATAATAACGAATGGAGTAACCAACCTGTAAATTTTTATACTAAACAGGACGGAACATTTACTAATAATGCTGTTTTTGCTGGTAAGTATAAGCTTAGAGTTGAAGGGCCCTTTTTGAAAGTCGATGAAATTGAGCTTGATATTACTGGTTCTAAGGAACTTGATATTAAAGTTACCCCTTATTTGAGAGTAACATCGAGTGCTACAACAAAAAGCAATTCTGTTGAAGTTTCTGCAAATATTGTACGTGTCGTTGATAATTTACCTCTAAAAGCCGTAGAGTTCTATTATTCCAAAACACCTTATGTAGATAGAAACACTTTCGCTGGCAAGAAGGTAGTAGATTTGTCAACTTTAACTGAAGCTCAACTCTCTTCTGCTACTCTTACAAATCTTACAAAAGAGTTTACTGAATTGACAAAAGGTGAAACCTACTATTTTAGAGCAGGTGCTTTAGCTGAAAACTCTGGTAATTATTATAATTATAGTGAAGTTATTGAAGTTCAAATTCCATAACAATTATCATTATTCAAATAAAAAGGGGGGTATAAACTCTCCTTTTTTATTTGAATATGTTTTGTCCTACTATAGCATTACAAATAATTAAACGTCATGGGCTAAGATAGAATTATTAATATAGTCTTTAGTTTCAACATAAGAAAGGCTGTTCTATAGTTATATATGCAACCTTTTTGAATCTTCAGTAGAGAGAAATAATTCATATCGCATAAAAATTAGATTTACGATGGAGAATATCTTTATTAAAACATAAATATCTGTTCTTCTTTAGGGTTTTGTTTTTTATGAGATAAAAGTAGATGAGTATGTTGTGGAAGAAAGCTTGACCCTGCGAATTAAGAGCATTTGTAGCTTATCTAGCACCCCTGAATGGTTAAATGGCAAGAGCCTCTATGCTGTGAGTTAGAAAGCTTTATTAACCTGCTTAGAGCCTCTTTAGGTTAATTGAATATTGCATGAGAATCTCTCTCCGAGTAATAAATGACAACTCATCTTTAACATTGGTAATATAGAATATAAGAACTTAGTTGCATAAAATATTATTTAATGTATGCGAGTTTTTTTTATAGAAATATTATCGTATAGTAATAAGTGCCGTTTTTTCTGAAAGAGTTAAAAGATAATTTTATCCTATATTATCCAAATTAATAACTTAATTTTGATGCTTATTATTAAGTAATTCGTTATTTATTAAAACTCTAGAATGATAAATAGAAAAACTATATTTACTATATTTCTTCCT
>CAZTML010000104.1:0-5221 GCA_964614935.1 uncultured Clostridia bacterium
GTAGAGCAGGAGACTGAAAATCTCCGTGTCCGTGGTTCGATTCCGCGTTTGGGCACCAAAAAAAGACTTATAAAGGTATGGAGGACACACTTTTATAAGTTTTTTATTTGTTCTAACACAAAATGAGATCCTTCACCTTCGGTTCAGAATAACACGCTGGTTTGCAGTTTAATCATAGCAACGACGAGGGCGTAGCCCTCGAAATGGCTTAGCTGTAAAGATTTAAAGGGAAATGCTTGTAATTTTGATACAATTATTCAAAACATGACTCTTCAGATTGTTCTGTTTGTCCAAAATGCCCAAACACATCTTCTATAATATTCCTAATAATACTATTAATATTGTCATAATAAAGCTTATTATTTATTTTAATAGGTACAAGATTTCTTTTTATTCCTTTTATAGCAGTATAACTCCTAATTTTGTATTCGTTATTATCTAAGTAATAAAACTCCTTTATATTTTCATCTTTAAAAAAGTTTAAGGGAATCTTTATGTCCAAACACTGAGAATTAACAGATAATTTCAAATTGTAATTCATGCTGTGATTTATAAAATCCTTGCTTAAATTAGTTATAATATTAAATTTACACATAAGTGAATTATTCTTAACTAAAAAGTCATTGTTATTAATTGTAATAATTAAATCATTAAAATATATAACCTCATTATACAAGTCCAAAATATTATTCATTACAAAGGGTAAATTATATACGTCCTCATAATTATGCTGTAGAATTAAAAATGAGAATTCCTTTCTAGGCTCTAGTCGGTAAGCTTCATATAGGGTAAGCACATCCTTGCCGGAAAGGGTATCATTTCTTCCAATATCAAAATATTCTTCTACAGTTTTTAATTTTAAATCTACCGTTTTAATTTGATTCTTAAACTTTTTCATACAATTATATAGGTCAATTTTAATTATAGAATCAAAATCGAGATTTACATTGTTTTGTTCTGCTTTTTCTGCGAGGAATGGAATATCAAAGCTGTTACCGTTATAAGTGATAATATATTTCTTCCTATTTAAGAAATCCTTTAAATATTTAAGTGCAGGGCCCTGGTCAACTTTATATTGGCAAAATATCTGATAAATTTTATACTTGCCATCTTCATATACTATTAAAGTAATGGATATAATATCTGAATATTTCCTTGATAAACCTGTGGTTTCAATATCTATAAATATGGATTCCTTATATATTTCATTTAAATAATGGTTGTCCGTTATATCGCCTATATCATTTTCATTAATAATCATAAATTCTCCTGAATATATACTTTTAATCATCCCTAAAATTTGGTAAAATAGTTTGAGGTGATTTATGTATATAATAATTTCTATATTTGCTGCCTATGCTTTAGGTATTATTTCATATGAACTTAACATATACTCCTATTATTTTACAGGAATTTTTGTTGTGCTTCTTTATAACTCATTCATAAATAAAAAGATAATATACAATGCAGTAATTATTGCCTTTGTGATTTTATCCTACCTTACCTGTAATTATAACTCTAAATCGATACTTTCTCAACACATTAATGATAATATCTTAATTGAAGCAAAGGTAGTAAAGCAGAGAAAATCCGAAACTGCCAGTTATCAGGCCTCGGTTATCAGCATAAACAAGACTCCTCTTTCCACTGAGGAAAATATAATTCTCTATCCTGCTGAGATTGAAAATATTAAAGAAAACAGTATTATTAGGTTAAGAGGTATTGTTTCGGACAACCAGTTAAGAAAAAATAGGATGTTGTTTAATTATGAAAACTACTTAAGAAGCAAAAAGATTTCTGCATCAATTTTTGCTGAAGGTGAGGTCCTTATAGTTAAGGAAAACTATTCACTTTTAAACAATATTTCTAGTAAATTCAGGTCATATACTGAAGATACCTTTTACAATAATTTAAATAAAGAAAATGCAGATATAATATTATCCATAATTTTAGGAGATGTAAATTATTTAGACGATGAGTTGTACGACAATATTAAAGTAATGGGCCTTGCCCATATTTTTGCTGTTTCAGGAACTCATATAGTCCTTATGTACGCCTTCCTTTTATATATATTTAAATATGTTTTTACCAGGAGAGTTAGCTGGGTCATATCTTGGTGCATTATTTGGCTATATGGATTTTTAATCGGTTTTCCCTTATCAGTTATGAGGACACTGGTGATGTTTACATTACTTTTCGGATCTGAGCTATTATACAGGAAGTATTCTTCTTTGAATTCTATTGGCTTAGCAGCCTTAATTTTGACTGTTTATAATCCATTTTGGATATTTGATGCAGGGTTTTTACTTTCATTTTCAGCAGCACTGAGTTTTATTATTTACAGTAGGTATATTAAAACTGAAAACAATATTTTTAAAAGCTTGTACATGTATTTGTTTCTTCAAATATTTACCTTGCCTGTAATTGTATATTATTTTAATTTTATACCCCTTATGGGCATACTATATAATTTAGTCTTGTTACCTGTATTTACGGTTATTATGATTTATGGATTTATTCTTTTAATATTTAATTCTTTTCTCCACCTTATGTTGATAATACCCTTCAAGATATTTAATTATATTTTGTATGCTCTTAATTATATCGTTGATATTTCAGACAAATTTCCCTTTAATGGTTTAATTGTCCCTACCATGTCCCTAAGTCATATGATATTTTTTTACATTGCTTTATTTTTTATGATATACTTACATAAGAAAAAATTATGTAAGTGTAAGAAATATGGTCTTGCTGCTTTAATCGCTTTTTATTCTCTTACATACATAGTTTTTCCTTTAAGTGATAAGAGTTTATATTTGAATATAGTAGATGTGGGACAAGGACTATTTACTACTATAAAATATAAGGGAATAAATATAGTATATGATTGTGGTAGCTCTTCGAGTAAGGAAATGGGTCAATACATTGCCCTTCCTTATTTAACAAAGCGGGGGATTGCAGACCTTGATGGTGTGTTTGTAAGTCACTGGGATGATGATCATTGTTCAGGCTTAAATGACCTTTTAATGAGCCATATAAAAATCAAAGGAATATTTTCATCAGCTAGGAATGAAAATTATCCTCATGTGGTTGTACTAAGTACTGGTTACCAAATGAAATTTGATGATTCTTTAATTATGGAAATATTGTGGCCCTATAAGGATTTAACTTTGAATAATATAAACAATTCCTCTTTAGTTATTTCATTAAATTACAAGGATAGAAAAATTCTGCTGACCGGAGATATTGAAGAAGAGGCAGAATATGCAATTTACAGTGACCTTGATGAATATAGTATAATTTTAGTTCCCCACCATGGCAGCAAGACGTCATCAACGCAGCAATTTATTGATGCCACAAAGCCCGAAATTGCCCTTTTAAGCTACGGAAGGAACTATTATGGTATTCCTCATCAAGAAGTCATTTTTAGGTACAAAAATGTAGGAAGTAAGGTTTTTTCTACATTTGAACAGGGTGAAATAAATATTATTTTAAAAGATAGTAATTTGTATTATAATACTTATACAAACGAAAAATCAGATAATTATTACCAACTTTATTTTATTGGAATAATTTATAAGTTTATTGTTTTTTGCTTTTTGTTAATATGGATGTTAAAGGATGAGGAGAAATATGAGCTATAGTTTAATTAAAAATATGTGTGATAAGAATAAGCTTCCAAATTATTTGGTGCTTTACGGGAATGAAGAATATTTTATAGACTATTCAATTAAATATATTAAATCCAAGTATATAGATAAAAGCTATGAAGATATGAATTATGCTGAATTTGAAAAGATATCCAACTTAAATGATTATTTTGAATTTGCAGGTACGTTTCCTTTCATGTCTGAAAAAAAGCTATGTATATTAAAGGAAGCTGATTTTTTAAAATCAACAGGAAGTTTAGATAAAAAAGAAGAAGAAAAACTTATAGATAATATAGATTCTAATGACTCTTGCATCACTGTCTTTGTCATAAAGGATGGAAAGCCGGATTCAAGGAAGAAAATTGTAAAGAAGTTAAAAGATAAAAAGGGAGTTCTCGAATTTTCTAGATTGGCTGAAGGAGAACTGACAAAGTATATTACAGACGGATTCAAGAAGCACAAATACAATATTTCCATGTCAGATGCCAATTACTTAGCCAATAACTCAGGCTACCTAGAATATGAAAGCAATGTTTCTTTATACCATGTAAATAATGAAATACATAAAATTATGTCTCACAATAAAGAAAAGAAAGATATAAGTACTGAAGATTTAGACTTATTAATGATTAAATCCGTCGAAAGCAATATATTTAGGTTGGTTGATTATATATGTGAAAATAACAAGAAAAAATCATTCGAAATATTGGATGAAATGCTTTTAAACAACACAGCTGAGCAGTTTATAATTCATATGATTACAAGACAGTACAGGATGCTTTATCAATATGTTGTTCTACAAAAAAAGGGCTACACCTACAATGAAATAATGAACAAAATGAAAATTAAAAATTTCATAGCTTCTAAACTTGCTAAACAATCTAAAAATCTGAAGATGGAAACAATTGAATACTATATGAAGAGATTTTTGGAAATTGACAAGAAGATTAAAAGAGGAGAAATTGACTCCAGAGTGGGGCTTGAATTGATTACTAATGGGATAATTAAATGAAAAATGGGGTTCGCAGTCTCGTTCACCAAAATATTTGCTCCTTACGTCTCATATTTTGGGAACTCGTTGCGTTTGACCTAACCCCATTTTTCTGAAAAAAAACTCAGAAAAATGGGGTTAGGTCATAAAGGTCATAAAGTGCATAAAAAAACCGGTAAATAACCGGTTTTTTATTTCCAGAGATTCATCAACTAACACCACATTCATTGATTATGAGGTTAGTTGATGAATCTTTAGTATTAGTTCAGTGGTGGAAAACCACCAACTGAATCATTAATTAAGCAACATTGTTAAGCTTTTTTGTTAATCTAGATACTTTTCTTGCTGCAGCATTTCTATGGATTGTGTTCTTAGCAGCTGCCTGATATAATTTCTTTTCGCATATTTTTAAGTATTCTTGAGCTTTTTCGTAATTACCTTCGTTTAATGCTGCTTCAAATTTCTTAATATATGTTTTGATTTCAGATTTTCTGCTTTTATTAGCTTCAGTTTTTTTGTTTATAACCAAGATTCTTTTCTTTGCAGATTTAATATTTGCCAAAATATTCACCTCCTTATA
>CAZTML010000104.1:5321-6570 GCA_964614935.1 uncultured Clostridia bacterium
ATTTTTGACAGCAAATCAATTATACAGACAATTAAAGAAAAAATCAAGTAAAAAGAATAAAAAACTCAAAAAAAACTATAATAAGTCATATACGTTGAAATTACACGTATTTTTATGTTTGTCATCCACCGAAGGAGACCAACAGGGCTTGCGCCCTCAGATGAAAAATATTCATATAAATGAAAAAAGTTTTAATATGTATGATGATTATAATACAAGAAACAATAGGAGGCAACGGAAATATGTATTACAGAACAGATTTAGCATATGAAGCAAATGAGTCCCTAGCAAGGAAGGCTGAGGGTATTAGCTTAAAGACACATGATTATAGTCATGGGGAAGTTGTTGAACTTGAAATCACAGATGAAGAAGCTGAAAAAGTAGTTGGCAAGAAAATGGGCAAATATATTACATATGAAACAAAAAGCTTAAAACTTCTATCAGAAAAATCAAGAAATGAAGTTATAGATATACTGGCCAAAGCAATAAGAGATGTATCCGGACTAGAAAGGGGTAGAATATTGGTAGTGGGGCTTGGAAACAGGAATATAACAGCCGATGCCCTAGGACCTAAGACCCTTGATAAAATTAAAGTAACAAGGCAATATTTCAAGGCCTACAACAAAGAATATGACGAAGATTTCAACGAAGTTTCCATCCTTGAGCCTGGAGTATTAGGAATAACGGGAATTGAAACTATAAATACCATAATAGGAGTAGTTGAAAAAATAAAGCCTACTTTATTAATAGTAATCGATGCATTAGCTTCTCGAAAAATGAGGAGGTTGTGTGCAGTTGTTCAAATAACTGATGCAGGCATAGAGCCCGGGTCCGGAATCGGAAATATGCAGGGGTCACTTAATGAAGAATCAGTAGGAACAAAGGTTGTTGCAATTGGAATACCTACAGTAGTGGATACAGCAACCATTGTTAATGATACAATTGAAATGATGGAAGAATCATTAAAGGATAAAACGGATGATGTAGGTCAGATAATGGGGATTTTAAGTGACTTGGAATACAATGAGAAGCATGTATTTATAAAAGAGATTTTGAGTCCTATGTACGGGGAATCAATTGTAACACCTTCTTATATAGATGAAATAATTGACTCATTATCCGAATTATTAGCTGAAACTATAAATAAAGCAGTCCATCCCGGATATGTAAATTCGTAATATAATTGTAAAAAATAAGAGTGTTATTCAGGAAACAATACACATATACATTAATATATTACTTTTTTAGA
>CAZTML010000105.1:0-251 GCA_964614935.1 uncultured Clostridia bacterium
TCAAATATTTCATCTATTGACCTTTCACCGTCAAGAGTAACAATTTCCGGAAAATGTTTGGCAAGTTCTTTGTATCCATCATAAACGCTTTTATGGAATGAAATATCTTCATTTTCCAACCTGTCTCCACCATCAATTGAAAGCTTTCTTTTCAATGCCTTCTCAGGGTCAACATCTAATAAAATTACTAAATCAGGTTTAATTCCTGCTGTAGCAAAATCATTTATTTCTTTTACTTCATCAATACCAAG
>CAZTML010000105.1:261-6548 GCA_964614935.1 uncultured Clostridia bacterium
AAACATATCTTTCGCTTATCACAACTTTTCCAGCTTTAAGCCATGGTATTATTTTCTCAGACATTAGTTGTGCTCTAGATGCAGCATAAAGAAGAGCCTCTGTCCTATAATCCATTTCAATGTTGTTTCTATCTAAAATCAGTTCTCTTATTTTTTCACTTATTAAAGTACCTCCCGGCTCTCTTGTAAGTTCAATACTATGACCTAAATTAGCAAAATATTTTCCAATTTTATTGGCCATAGTACTTTTTCCTGAACCATCACAGCCTTCTAGTACTATAAATCTTCCTTCCATTTAACAACTCTCACTTGATTATTTTTGTCAACACCATTTACATTAATACCATTCTCCAACATTAACTTAGCGTAATCAATTGTTTCTTGAATAATTATTTCTCCCGGACATACAAGGGGTATGCCTGGTGGGTATGGTATTATAAATTCTGCCGCAGTTTTACCTATTGCATCATCCATAGGAAGCAATACATTTTCTGCGTAAAATGCTTTTCGCATTTTTCTTTCGTGTTGCAGTTGAGGAAATGCTTCTATTTGAATAATTTCTCTTTTTTCCTTGCTTTGTGATTCCTCTAAATATATTTCCTTTACAGCATCAAAAAGTCTGTCTATATCTTCAGGCTCATCTGTTGCTGTAATATAACCTACAGTGTACTGCAAATCTGCAAATTCCATCTGTATTTTATATTTGTATCTTAATATATCTTGAAGTTCTGTTCCTGTTATTCCAAGCTCACTCATACTGATTACTGCACGAGTAGCATCAAAATCATACAAGCCTTCGCTGATTAAAAAGTCATCTTCTAAAACATTGATTCCCATATTTCTAAGTTCTAATGTTCTTCTTTTAAATACTTCGATATTTCTTTTTAATCTTTCTTCTGCATTTTCCTCCATCCAATGGACAGCATTTTCAATTGATGCCATTAAAATATATGAAGGAGAAGTAGTCTGAAGCATCCTTAACATGGTTTCTACATTGTTTACATTAACTCTGTCTGAGCAAATATGCAAAAGTGAACCCTGTGTAAGGCATGGCATTGTTTTGTGTGTGCTTTGGGTAACTATATCTGCACCAGAATTTTCAGCAGGTGGTGGTAATAAGTCTTTGCAAAATTGCAAATGAGACCCGTGTGCTTCATCTATCATCAATATTTTATCATGTTTATGAACAATTTCTGCAGCTTTTTTTACATCAAAACAAATACCGTAAAAAGTGGGGTAAGTTAGTACAACCATCTTTATATCAGGATTATCTGTAAGCATTTGGTCCAACTTTTCTAGACTAATGCTAAAATTTAAGCCGTGTTTTTTATTAAATTCCGGATAAAGGTAATAGAGCTTCAAATCTCCTAATATACTAGCATTGTAAACTGACTTGTGGCAATCTCTTTGCACAAGTATTTTATCTCCGGGGTTAGTACATGCCATAATGGCTGAAATAATTCCACAAGATGTTCCGTTGACCACCATGTATGACTTTTTACTGCCATATACCTTAGAAATATAAGACATGGCATCCTTTAAAAAACCTGTAGGGTAATGCAAATTATCTGTTCCAAGTGTTTCTGTAATGTCATAAAAATTTAGGTCCTTAGCAAGCTCTCCTAAAATATCCGCTTTACCTTTGTGACCAGGCATGTGAAAGTTTGTATCTACTTCACTTCGATACTGCTTAATCCCTGAAATAATATTTAATTTCTCCATCTTTTTATCTCCCCTGATCATAAATATACTTTCATAATTTATGTCTAGGGATTAGTTGTTCAGCTCCTTTTTTAATAGTATTTTTTCTTTTTTTTTTAGAAATGCTTTTGGTAGTGTGTACTGTTTCAACAGTAAGTACAATGGTTATTGAAAAAAACAGCATTGCGATTGAAAAAAGTACAATATATTCAAGCCACATACAATCACCTTCCTGTATACATTATATAACAGCATATTATCATTGTCCAATAAAACTTGAATTCTTATCTATATAAGCAGTTTTACTAACAATATTGCAATAAAGCCCGGTATGCCTAAAATCCCTATAATCAGAGCTGTTAGTTCATTTACTCCTATATAAAGACCGGTATATTGCCCAAAGTAATTAAATATGATCAAGACCAAAGCACCTACAAGAGAATTCAAAATTATTCTCCCTAGAAACTTAAGTGGCTTAAAAAATATCCAAGATGTCATAAATATAAGCATTATGCCTGCCGTATAGGCTAGTATTATACCTAAATCTGCACCATTCACGTAAACAACCTCCTACTATATCCGAAAATTCGGTTTTATTAATTTTATGAAGTTGTCCCTATATTTATGTCATAACTAAAACACATTACAACAGTATTATACTAATGTCAATAAAATTTTTAGCTTTATTTTTTTATTGAATCTTCCTGATTTTCAGCTTCTGATATATTTCCGGATGTATCTTGCGAAATATTGTTCTCGCCTGTATTATGTTTTTTAAACATTAACTTAATTTTTTCAGGAACTTTAACATATTTATTCACCAAAAGGGCAATTACTATACCAATTGAAGTATCCAGTACCCTATGAACAGTATAAAGTACATAGCCATCTTCATGGTTCTTTGAAATAACTACAATTAAATATACGACACAGCAAATTACCACAGCCTTTTTCATATTTATTGTTACACAAATTTGGATTAATAATATGATTCCTAAAGGAATTACAAAAACTAATATATTATCATTAAAATATGTATTGACAATATACAAGACCAAGGCTCCTGTAAAGCCTCCTATTATCGTTCCTATAACCCTTGCTCTACCTGTTTGCATTGAGTCTTCAAAGGTATTTTGAACACAAATAACTGCAGCTATGCATGCGAGTACGGCATTATCCCTATTGATAAATTCATAGAATAACAAGCATAAAAAAACCGAAAGTGCTGTTTTAAAATTACGCATACCTATTCTTTTCATTTTACTTATAATTCCTCCGAAAAATGCTATAATAAATTCAAATTTAAACATATTGTAAGTAATTTTCACTAATTTGTCCAGCAAAATAATAAAAATATTTTACACAAGCCTTTAAATGTAATATAATAGATAGAGAATTAATATAAAGGAGACGCAAAATGGAAAGAATGGTGGGAACTGTTGTCAGAGGATTAAGAGCGCCAATAATTATAGACGGTGATGATATAGTAAGAATAACTGTTGATGCAGTTTTAAAAGCTTCAGAAAAAGAAAATTTCGCTTTAAGAGACAGGGATATTGTAGGCCTTACCGAAGCAATAGTAGCCAGGGCTCAAGGTAATTACGCAAATACTGATCAGATAGCACAGGATGTTAGGCAAAAATTTACAAGCGATACTGTTGGTTTAGTATTCCCTATATTAAGTAGAAACAGGTTTGCAGTATGCCTTAAAGGAATTGCCAAAGCATTTAAAAAAGTATATATCATGTTTAGCTACCCTTCAGATGAAGTTGGAAACCCCTTAGTGGATTATGACCTTCTAGATGAAGCAGGAGTTAACCCTTGGACAGATAAGCTAAGCGAAAGTGAGTTCAGAAGCCACTTTAAAAATACAAAACACGTTTTTACAGATGTTGATTATATTGAGTATTATTCTAGCATAGTCAAAGAATGCGGTGCAGAAGTTGAAGTTATTTTTTCTAACAATCCGACAAGTATTTTATCTTATACAAAAAATATAATTACGTGCGACATACATTCAAGGAAAAGAAGCAAAAGATTATTGAAAGCTGGCGGGGCTGAGACTCTTTACGGTTTAGAGGATATTTTGAATCACTCTCTAGAAGGCAGTGGCTACAATGATCAATATGGACTTTTAGGTTCAAACAAGGCCACAGAAGAAACAGTAAAACTATTTCCAAGAGACTGTCAACTTGTGGTGGAAAAGATTCAAGAAGCCTTGTTGAAAGAGACCGGTAAGAATATTGAAGTTTTAGTATATGGAGATGGAGCCTTTAAAGACCCTGTCGGCAAGATTTGGGAACTTGCTGACCCGGTTGTTTCTCCGGGATTTACAGCCGGCTTAACAGGCACACCCAATGAATTAAAACTTAAATACTTAGCAGACAACCAATTTTCTAACCTTAAGGGTAAAGAACTTGAAGCAGCTATTTCTAATTATATTAAGAATAAGGACTGCGATTTAAAAGATAGTATGGAATCTCAAGGAACAACCCCAAGAAGGCTTACTGATCTAATTGGTTCCTTATGCGACTTAACATCAGGTAGCGGAGATAAAGGAACCCCCATAGTTTACATCCAAGGATATTTCGATAATTATTCTAAATAAAGATGCCCTAACCCTATTTTTCAGAGTCTTTTTTCTGAAAAATAGCGGTAGGTCATTTGCAACGAATTCCCAATTTATGCGACGCAAGGAGCAAATAAATTGGTGAATGAGACTGCAAAAAAGGGCTAAGCCCTTTTTTTTATTTGAAACTATATTGTCCTATTAAATCTTGTTTACAATCCCATAAATCTTTTGACAAGTCTACGTAGTATTTATGGGGGTTAGTAAATCTTTTTATTTCTCCCCACAAATGGGCCACTTGGTCTTGGCAATAATCTCTAATTTCATCTAAGCTTGGACTTTCATAAACACATTCTCCATTTATAAAAATTGGAACCTGTAGATTCTTTGCATAAAATCTTTTTACTGTTTTCTTTTTCCAAGTGTGTATTTCATCAAATATTGTATATGGTTTTGAATCATCGATTACTTCATCAGCTAATGCAACAACATCTGCTATAGGATTATTACCTTTTTTATCATAGAGTCTCCATACTTTTTTATAGCCTGGATTTGTTATCTTTTCTTCATTTTCAGATATTTTTATCCTTGGAATTACCTTTCCATCTTTTTCAACTGCTACAAGCTTGTAAACACAACCAAAAACTGGTTCTGATTTAGCAGTTATCAATCTTTCTCCAACACCAAAAGAATCTATCTTTGCTCCTTGGTCTAGTAAATCAGAAATAATAAATTCATCTAAAGAGTTTGATGCAACTATTGCACAATCGTGAAGTCCTGCATCATTAAGCATTCTTCTACATTTCTTACTTAAGTATGCAATATCACCACTATCAAGTCTAACACCTTTAAGCCTCTTACCCATAGGCTCTAACACTTCTCTTGATACTTTAATTGCATTTGGTATGCCGCTTTTTAATACATCGTAAGTATCAATAAGCAAAACGCAATCGTCAGGATAGTTTTCTGCAAATACCCTAAATGATTCATATTCAGTCTTAAACATTTGAACCCAAGAATGGGCCATTGTTCCAAGTGCAGGTACACCAAATGCTTCATCAGCCAAGGTTGTGGCAGTTCCAACTACCCCTCCTATATATGCAGCCCTTGCTCCGTATATGGCTCCATCGTAACCTTGACTTCTTCTGGCTCCAAATTCCATTATAGGCTTACCCTTTGCAGCTCTAACAATACGATTTGCCTTAGTAGCAATCAAACTTTGGTGATTAATAGTTAACAAAACCATTGTTTCAATAATTTGAGCATCAATTGTCTTTGCTCTTACAGTTAAAAGCGGTTCATTTGGAAACACAGGAGTCCCTTCAGGAATTGCATATATGTCTCCTGTAAATTTAAAATCTCTCAAATACTGCAAAAATTCCTCTGTAAATAATTTTTTACCTCTTAAAAACTCTATATCTTCATCGCAAAATTTCAATGTTTTTATATATTGAATAACCTGTTCTAAACCTGCTACTATGGAAAAACCTGCTCCATCAGGGTTTTTTCTAAAATATAAATCAAAATATACTATTTCATCCTTCATGCCGTTAGAAAAATATCCATTTGACATTGTCAACTCATAAAAATCCATCAACATAGATAATCTTCTTTCAGCAAAATTGTTGTAATGCATAACTATCTCCTATTATTTAATTTTGTCTACTATTTCAATACCGCTTGTGTGCATATTGTATAGGGCAAATAAATTAACAAGGTCCCCATCATGAGTTCCACCTGAATATGTTTCAACACTATTAATAGGTACTATAATTCTCTTTTCTTTATTATTCTCATTAAAGTAGGACTTTAATGTTAAGGTAAATTGAAGAACACAAATATCTGTTACACATCCTGTAACAATGAAATTATCCACTCGGTCTTCGTATTTTTCTATCCACTTTTTAAAAGTTTCAGCATGAAATCCATTTGTAGAATTCTTTTCTATATAATATGTTTCTTGACCTTTTGAATCCTCAGTTTTAAGATCGTCTATTAAGTCTGCTTCCTTTTCTCC
>CAZTML010000106.1:0-6476 GCA_964614935.1 uncultured Clostridia bacterium
TTTGTTTTGAAGACAGTGATGTAGTTGTTGATGACAAGGTTAAAGCAAATGCAGCAAAGCTTAAGCCTGGAGATATAATGCTTTTACAAAATACGAGATTTCGTAAAGAAGAAACTAAAAATGCAGGTGATTTTGCAAAAGATCTAGCTTCCTTAGGAGATTTGTTCGTAAATGATGCTTTTGGTACCGCCCATAGGGCTCACTCTTCAAATGTGGGTATATGCGACTATCTTCCTTCAGCCCTTGGATTTTTGGTTGAAAAAGAAGTTGAGATAATGGGTAATGCTTTAAAAGAGCCCAAAAGACCCTTTACAGCAATTATAGGTGGAGCTAAGGTTTCTGACAAAATTGCAGTTATAGAAAATTTAATAAATATAGCAGATAATATTTTAATTGGGGGGGGTATGATGTATACCTTCCTTAAGGCAAAAGGCTATAATACAGGTAAGTCTCTTTTGGAAGAAGACAAAGTTGAATTAGCAAAATCTTTAATTGAAAAAGCAGAGAAAAATAATGTAAAATTAGTATTGCCTGTAGATACTGTAGTTGCAAAAGAATTTAAAAATGAAACTGAATTTTTCACAAGAGATGCAGATAAAATTCCTGATGAATATATGGGACTTGATATAGGCGAAAAAACTGCTGAAATGTTTGCAGAAATAATTAAAAGTTCACAAACTATAATATGGAACGGCCCTGTAGGGGTTTTTGAAATGGTCAATTTCGCAAAGGGAACAAATGCTGTAGCAAAAGCAATGGCAAGTAACCATGAAGCTATATCTATAATTGGCGGTGGCGATAGTGCGGCAGCAGTTGAAAAATTAGGATTTGCAGAAAAAATGACCCATATTTCTACAGGAGGCGGTGCTTCTTTAGAATTCCTGGAAGGCAAAATGTTGCCCGGTATCGAAGCAGTTGATAATAAGTAAAAATAATAAATATGAATAAAAATTAAGGGGATATCCTTAGGAATGTCCCCTGAAATATTGCTGTAAATAAGGGAGGAGGTAATATGCGAAAACCATTAATTGCCGGTAACTGGAAGATGAATAACAATGTAGAACAAAGCATTAGCCTGGTAAAACAACTAAGTTCTTCTGAATTAAGTAAGAATGTAGACGTATTGGTTTGTCCAACATTTACATCTTTATATCCGGTATTAAACGAACTTAAAGGTTCATCCATAAAAGTAGGTGCCCAAAACATGCATTTTGAAAACAATGGCGCTTATACAGGTGAAATTTCACCATCCATGTTAAAAAACCTAGGTGTTGAATATGTAATAATAGGGCATTCTGAAAGAAGGCAGCATTTTGGTGAAAGTGATGACCTTATAAATAAAAAAATAAAAGCTGCTTTAAAACATGGCCTTAAACCCATACTTTGCGTTGGAGAATCTTTAGACCAGAGGGAAGATGGCCTTGAAAAGGAAACTGTGAGAAATCAATTATTAAGCGATTTGGATGGAGTCCAGATTAATGAAGGCTTTGAAATGGTGGTTGCCTATGAGCCAATTTGGGCTATAGGAACAGGTAAAACTGCCACAAGCCAGCAAGCAAATGAAATGTCCTCATTTATTAGAAGTGTATTAGCAGATGTTTTTTCAGCATCTATTGCCAATAATATTCTTATTCAATATGGAGGCAGTGTAAAAGCTTCTAATGCCAAAGAAATAATGAGCCAATCGGATATTGACGGTGCATTGGTTGGAGGCGCTAGCTTAAAAGCTGATGAATTTATTCAAATTGTTAATTTTGAATTTGAAATGTAGAAAGGTTGAACGTTAAACTATGAATAAAGTAACAGCATTAATTATTCTTGATGGATGGGGTATAGGACCTGAATATGAGGGAAATGCCATACAAAAGGCTAAAACACCTAATTTTGACGTATTAATGAGAAGATACCCAAATACAACTTTATCTACCAGTGGTTATGATGTAGGCCTGCCCCAAGGACAAATGGGAAACTCAGAGGTGGGACATTTAAACATTGGAGCAGGTAGAATTGTGTATCAGGATTTAACTAGAATAACTATGTCAATTGAAGAGGGAGAATTTCAAAAAAACAAAGCTTTGCTTAATGCTATAAATCATGCAAAAAAGCACAATTCAACTCTTCATTTAATAGGACTTTTATCCGATGGAGGAGTACATAGTCACAATAGTCATTTATACAGCTTACTTGAACTTGCCAAAGAAAATGGTCTTTCTGATGTTCAAATTCATTGTATAACTGATGGTCGTGATGTAACTCCTACAAGCAGCCCTAACTACATAAGAGAATTATTGAGAGAAATCAAAAGAATTGGAACAGGTCATATTGCATCCATTATGGGAAGGTATTATGCCATGGATAGAAATAGACAATGGGACAGAGTTGAACTAGCTTACAATGCTTTGACCAAGGGTCAAGGGGAAATATACAAAGACCCTATTGAAGCCATAAGATCTTCTTATTTAATTGGAGAAACTGATGAATTCATTAAGCCCCTGTTAATAGAAAAGGAAAATGGTCAACTTGGAACAGTTAAAGACAATGATTCGATTATATTCTTTAACTTCAGACCCGACAGGGCTAGGGAAATAACAAGAGCTTTTGTTGATGATGATTTCACACATTTTGACAGAAAGAAGGTAAAAGTTAAATATGTGTGTATGACCATGTATGATAAAACCATTGAAAATGTAGAAGTAGCATATAAACCAAATTATGTCCAAAAAACTTTGGGAGAGTATTTAAGCTCTTTAGATATTAAGCAGCTAAGAGTTGCTGAAACTGAAAAATATGCTCATGTAACCTATTTTTTCAATGGTGAAATTGAAGAACCTTTTAAAAATGAGGTTAGAATATTGATACCATCACCAGATGTTCCTACTTATGATTTAAAACCTGAAATGAGCGCTATTGAGCTTAAAAATATGGTAATGGAACAATTAGATAAAGATATTTATCAAGTTATGATAATAAATTTTGCTAATCCTGACATGGTTGGACATACCGGTGATATAGAAGCAGCTAGAAAAGCTGTAGAAACTGTTGATAAATGTCTTGGAGAAATTGTTAACTGCATAATAAGGTCCGAAGGAACGGCAATAATTACTGCAGACCATGGTAATTGTGAAGAAATGCTTGACCGAGAAACCCTTGAAAGATTAACATCCCATTCTACCAACAGAGTCCCTTTTATAGTTGTAGATAGTAAAAAATTTAAATTAAAAGAAGGAATATTAGCTGATGTTGCACCTACCATGCTAGAACTTATGGGTCTTGAAAAACCTGAAGAGATGACAGGGACCAGCTTAATAGTCCATAATAAATAAAGGAGAGTACCATGTCAATAATAATAGATGTATATGCAAGGGAAATATTAGATTCAAGAGCAAATCCTACAGTAGAAGTTGAAGTATGGACAGAAAGCGGCGGATTTGGTAGAGCTGGAGTTCCTTCTGGAGCCTCAACGGGAGCCTTTGAAGCTGTAGAGCTTCGAGATGGTGACAAAAATAGATACTTAGGTAAAGGAGTTCTAAAAGCTATTGATAATGTTAACAATATTATTGCTCCGGAATTAATAGGGAGAGATTCATTAAATCAAAAAGAAATTGATAAGCTTTTAATTGAACTAGATGGCACTCTAAATAAGGGCAAATTAGGTGCTAATGCAATTTTAGGTGTGTCCATGGCATGTGCCAAAGCTGCTGCTGACACTCTTGGCTTACCCCTATACCAGTATCTTGGAGGAGTTAACGGAAAGGTTCTACCTGTACCTATGCTGAACATTTTAAATGGTGGAGAGCATGCTGACAATAATGTAGATATTCAGGAATTCATGGTAATGCCTGTTGGAGCTGGAAGTTTTAAAGAAGCATTAAGAATGGGAGCAGAAATATTTCACTCTTTAAAAGGAGTATTAAAAGGAAGAGGTTTAAACACTGCTGTTGGTGACGAAGGTGGTTTTGCACCTAATTTGTCTTCTAATGAAGAGGCCTTAGTAACAATAGTTGAAGCAATAGAAAAAGCAGGCTATGCTCCTGGTAAGGATGTTGTGCTGGCTCTTGATGTTGCTGCTTCAGAACTATATGATTCTGAAACAAAAATCTACAATCTAGAGGGTGAAGGCAGAAAGTTTACACAAGCTGAAATGGTTGCATATTATACTGACTTGGTAAGTAAGTATCCTATAATATCCATAGAAGATGGAATGGATGAAGAAGATTGGGAAGGCTGGAAAATGCTTACTGACGAACTTGGAGACAAGGTTCAATTAGTAGGGGATGATTTATTTGTAACAAACACTGAAAGACTTAAAAGAGGAATTGAAGGTAAAATTGCAAATTCAATACTAATAAAATTAAATCAAATAGGAACAATAACTGAAACATTGGATGCAATAGAAATGGCTAAAAGAGCAGGTTATACTGCAGTAATTTCACACAGGTCTGGTGAAACAGATGATTCAACTATTGCAGATTTAGTAATTGCAGTTAATGCTGGTCAAATTAAAACAGGGGCCCCATCCAGAATGGATCGTGTTGCAAAATACAATCAGCTTTTAAGATTGGAAGATGATCTTGGTGAAAGTGCACAATATAATGGATTAGATGTATTTTATAATATCAATGGGTAATGTAGAGAGATATACCTTAGCGTATCGTAGTCATTGCTATGAATATACATCAACGAAGGAACAACCTTTGTCATTGTAATAAATAAAGGGTGTAGCCCGTGTCATTCTGAGAGCGTAGCTCGAAGAATCTCATGTTTTAAAAGATGAGATCCTTCGCTTACGCTCAGGATGACAAAAGGCAAATATTTGTACTTAATAAAAAACATATTGATTTCATTTATCTTTGGTGTTATAATTCTAATGTTATGCAGACAAAGTGGCGGGAGGTGTTATAGTGGAAGTAGTAGTGAGAATTCTTTTGATAATAGCAAGTTTAGTATTAATTGCAAGTATTTTGCTCCAATCAGGTAAGTCAGCAGGAATGTCCGGAGAAATTGCAGGCGGAGCTGAATCTATTTGGGGTAAGAATAAAGGAAGAAGTTTTGAAGGTAAATTAGAAAAGGCTACAACTATATCAGCAATTATATTTGTTGTTGCTTCATTAATTTTAGTGGCAATTCAATAATATTTTGTTAATTTTTGGGAACAATGTGAACAATAAGATTCTAATAATTAAACAGTATTAGAATATCTTTTAATGTTTAAGTGCAGATGAAATATCTGCAAATTTGTAAATTTAATTATGGAGGAAAGAAACAAATGGGTACTTTAATTATAGCTCCTGTAGTGGGAGTTTTAGCTTTGTTATTTGCTTTCTATAAAGCATCAGTTGTAAGCAAGGCAGAGCCGGGAAATGAAAGAATGCAGGAAATTTCAGGATACATCCATGAAGGAGCAATGGCTTTCCTTGCAAGAGAATATAAATCAGTTAGTATTTTTGCAATAATTATGTTCTTTGTTTTAGGATTTGCAATTAACTGGCCAACTGCTATAGCCTTTATAGCAGGAGCAGCATGTTCAGCACTTGCAGGATATTTCGGTATGAATGTTGCGACAAAAGCTAATGTAAGAACTACAAACGCAGCAATGAAATCAGGAATGGGTAAAGCTCTTGATATTGCTTTCTCAGGTGGTGCTGTAATGGGAATGATTGTTGTAGGTCTTGGAATCATGGGAACAAGTTTATTTTGGATACTTTTCGAAGATGCAACTATAGTTACAGGATTTTCTTTAGGTGCTTCATCAATTGCATTATTTGCACGTGTTGGAGGTGGTATTTACACTAAAGCAGCTGACGTTGGAGCGGACTTGGTTGGAAAGGTTGAGGCAGGAATACCCGAAGATGACCCTAGAAACCCTGCAGTTATAGCAGATAATGTTGGAGACAATGTTGGAGACGTTGCTGGAATGGGTGCAGACTTATTTGAATCATATGTTGGCTCAATAATTTCTGCAATTACCTTAGGTGTTATTGCATTCCCAGGTGGTGAGGGAGTTTCGTTTGCTTTAATGGTAGTAGCGGTAGGTATTATAGCTTCCATATTAGGAACATCCTTTGTAAAAGGAGATAAAAACCCCCAAAAAGCTCTAAACATGGGTACATATGCTTCGTCAGTAATTGTAATTGTGGCATCATTCTTCTTAAGCAAATCTATTTTAGGATCTTACCAGCCTTTTGGTGCAATTATATTCGGGGTATTTGTAGGATTAATTATAGCGAAAATCACTGAAATTTATACTTCAGATGAATATAAATATGTAAAAGAAATAGCTGATCAATCTGAAACAGGATCAGCAACAACAATAATAAGCGGTTTATCAGTAGGTATGAGATCAACAGCATATCCGATTATAGTATTAGCTGTTGGTATTATTGGGGCTTATTCAATTGCAGGTTATACTCCAGGGGGTATAAATGCTATTAATGGTTTATACGGTATAGCTTTAGCAGCAATAGGTATGTTGTCAA
>CAZTML010000107.1:0-6328 GCA_964614935.1 uncultured Clostridia bacterium
AACAAGTGATAGATGTGTACATAGAGGATAATCATGGACAGGTGGTACAAAAAACATTCTCATTTCAAAATGACAGGGATGAAGAGAAAGATTTACCTACAGAATAAAAGTTAATCAAATAAACGCCCGAAGATTCTTTGGGCGTTTATTCTATATATGAATTAGCAATGAAACACATAATAACTATCCTATTTGCTGTATTAGTACATTCGTATATGTTTGGACAAAGCAGTACAAAATACAGAAAAGCAATAATAGAACAATGTACAAAGACTGTTTATTCCGTGACTGAATTTTGGCAAATAGCGGACTCATTACAATTAACCATTGATGAGATATCAAACTTTCCCGTGATATTTCCTATTAAGAAAACACACCGTATATCTTCAGGGTTTGGTATGAGAAAGCATCCCATTTATAAGTACCGAACTTTTCATACAGGAATTGATATTCCTCAAGTCAAAGGCTCTCCTGTATATGCTACGGGGAATGGAACTGTAATCAGCAAAGGCTACAATGTGGGTTATGGATATTACTTAGAGATTTTACATACTGGTGGTTTTATGTCATTTTACGCACATTTAAGTAGTACAATGGCAAATATAGGTGATTCGGTTAGCATAGCAGATCAAATTGCTTGTGTGGGGGATACTGGACTATCTACGGGGAGTCATTTGCATTATGAAATAAGGAAAGGAAGAAGGTATTTGAATCCGATTGGGTGGGTATTTTGTTTATTTGAAGCTTAAAAAAATTAATTTCAGTAAACTAACTAACCGCATAATATAAATTAACAAAACCATTATATTTAAAGTAAATCAATAGCTTATGAAATACATAGAAAAATACTTACAGCAAGGAAAGGTAGTAAGATATATTGCAAAGCTACATTTATTCCTATTTGTACAGCCAATTATATCGCTACTTATTGGGGCTATCTTAGCATCAAGTCCTAAATAAATATCAGCAATTATCCACTATGCAGGGTTACTGATTTTGTTTTTGGAATTGTGTCGTTTGTGCAAAGTCTAATTGTAAAGATTGGTTAGGATTATGCCGTAACCAATAAGTAGGTGGTGCTTAAAACGGTATTATCAGCCACATAGAGGTAGATTTGGTGCTGCCAAAGTACTAGCAATTTTTCTTATTAAGTCATGATAAATCCCAATCAAATTTCAAGTCGCATTTTTCACAAACACCTATATTATTATTATCCACAAAGAAATCTCCACATGAAGTACACTTAACCTTTCTGTGATCAATAAGTTTTAATGTGAAACCTTCGTAATCATCAGAGGAATTACCCATTTCTTTTCTGAAAGTTAAACCACAACCTCCTTTACATTCAATATCTTCATCACTTTCTGAAATATCTGTAATTGATTCGCAACGAGAGCACTTAATGTGTAAGGTATCGCACCATTGACAACTCCCTGCATAGACAAATTTGCACTTATGATTTGGACTGCTTACATCATATTCATTATCTAATGGTAATTTATCGTAAATATTAACATAGTTGCCGACATTATCATTATTACCATCACAAAGATGACATTGATAAAAACTATCATCTGAGTCATCAAAAAAATTCACAGAAAAAGGAAATGATTCGATTAATTCACCACCCTCTATCTCAATAGAATCATAGTTGTGTACTCCAATTGGGTATTCCCATACCTCAAATATAATTGTAATGTCATTTCCACAATCACACTCTATATTCTCTTCTGCGACATATTGGTTTTCAACACCCATATTTCTTTCAGACCCTCCAACACAATCAAAATCTAAATAAAAATCCAATTCATGATATTTGTGGATTTTATGACACTTCTCACATTCAAATTTTAGGTATTTTCCTTTTTTGTCTTTAGTGTTTATAAATTGTGATATATTTTGAATGGTTTCTTCTTTTATGCTAGATTCCAAATACTTATTAGCATTATATAAAAATTGAGGTAGATTATATATCCAAAAATCCACATCTGCGAAATCTTTTATTTCTTTAATCAATTCCTCGCGAGGGTATAGAACACGATCTTCAGTAGCCTTTTTGTCTAAATAACACCAGTCATCATCTTTTTTAATGTCGTTAGTAACAAAGATTATAGGGAGCTTTTTCTCTTTTGAAAATTCGAGTATTTGTTTCCAAATAATCAAATCGCCAAATATTTGAATACCTTTCTTGTCTTTACTATAAAAATCCCCATAACCAGGTGGAATTTTATATTCATATCGATGTTTTCCTTCTTTAGTTATCTCTATAATTTCATCAAAAGAAAACTCTCGTCCAACCTCAAACGACTTTTCTAATGCTTCAAGGACATCATCTGCATTTTTTACAGACAGAACATCTGCTTCTGCAACTTCTATCTGTTTAATACTTTCATCCTCAAATGCTTTTACTTTTATAGCAAAAGCTTCAATATCCTGTTTAAATGTATTTATCGCTGTTTGCTCGATATAAGGATGTTTGTCATCCTTTTTAGACTCTCTAGATATTTCTTCTATTTTTTTCAGCAACTCCGACTTAACTATATTTCTGAGTTTTTGTATTTTTTGTTTAAATGGAATATATTTCTCGGATATGGGTTTTACAATTACATTTTCTCTATTTTTTAGATATTCAAACTGTACTTGTGAAGGGATCCATAACCTTTGCGGAAGTTTCTCAAAAATTTCTGAATAAATTTTTGCTCTTGCATTTTTAGGTAAAAAGTAAATATCTAATAATGCCGAAGAATCAAAAATAATAATTGACTTTTCCCAAAGTGTTTTTTCTTTCTCTCTTGTTAGCGAAAACATATTAAAACTATCTTTATTCATACTTTTCTACTTTAGGACAAAAGTACTCCTTTATTATGTCAACATAAAATATTCAAATACTAATTAGCACGAATATATATTATAATTAATCTTCCTTTCTTTTCTCAAAATAGACCTATCTGTGTCTCTAAGAATATTGACATCTTATCTAAGTAGTGGCGAGAAATAAATAACATTGATAGAGTTGTTTTGAAACATATCGCAAACAATTTCGTCAGGTGTTTTTTTATGGGTATTTTCGCAAACAAATTAAAGTATAAAAATTGATGGGAATAGAAAGACTTACCACATTAGCATTCTCAATGTATACTAACAAGGGAGCTTATGCCCTTTTGCTTGGTGCTGGCATATCTCGCTCTGCACATATTCCATCAGGATGGGATGTAGAGAACATGTTAATAGAAAAAATAGCCTCTACTGAAGGTGTTGTCAATATAGAAGACTGGCATCAATGGTATAAAGAAAAATACGGGTATTCGGCGACCTATTCATCCTTGCTGGAAGAATTAGTTAAAATGCCGACCGAGCGTGTACAGTTGATGAGAGGATTTTTCGAACCATCGGATGAAGAAAGAGAATTAGGTTGGAAGAATCCAACAAAAGCTCACCAAGCAATAGCTAAGTTAGCTAAGGAGGGTTATATTCGTGTAATTCTAACAACCAATTTTGACCGTTTGCTTGAACGTGCACTTGAAACAGAGGGTGTTATTCCGCAAGTGATATGCCATGAAAGTGATATTGAGAAATCCACTCCTATTGTTCACAGAAAAAATGTTACTATCATAAAGATAAATGGTGATTATATTGACTGCCGCTTTCGCAATACGACAGAAGAATTGGATAACTATCCCGAAGCAATGAAAAATTACGTTAATCGTATATTCGAGGATTATGGTCTCATTACCTGTGGATGGTCTGCAACTTGGGATAAAGGATTGGTTGATATTATTAATGGTTCATCATCTTCACGCTATAATTCTTTTTTTACGAATGTGGGAGAAACAAGTGATGTTATGAAAACATTAGCCGAATCCAGACGTGGTGAAATTATGCGAATAAAGGGGGCTGACGACCTCTTTACTGAGCTTCATGAGCAAGTTGTAGCATTGGAGCGCAATACAAGCCGTCTCTTGAATTACGATGTAATGATGTCAAGAGTGAAAAAATACTTATCATCAGAACAGTATAACATTGACTATTCAGACTTGATAGAGAAATTAGGCACTGAGGCTTATGATAAAATAATAGCTAAAGCCAATTATAATTTCACTATAACTCCAGAGCAATTTTCCGCTTATTTTGAACTACACTATAATGCAGTGAAACCTTTGATAGATATAGTGATACTCGCATCAAGGTGGGGTAAAGCACATCACATCGAAGCATTTGGGGATATTTTGATTAAGCTATGCATGAAGCCTTTAAAAAATGGGGAAATAACTAACGACGCAACTAAATATTTACATGTTTTTGGTGCTACTTTATTGTTAAACACAATAGGAATAGCGTGTGTGAAATATGAACGCTTTACTGAATTAAACAAAATATTGAGTATTAGTGTTCCTGCTGGAAACTTTATAGGATTTTACAGAAAATCATTGTTGTCTCTACTTGGTTCGACACATTGGACACTTGAAGAGTTAAATCAATTAACTGATAGAACCTACTACTATCCTTGGAGCCTTCTTCTTCTTGAAAAATTACGTTCACATTTTAAAGGGTATTTCACTGTAGGTTCAGAATACAAAAACGCTTTTAACATATGGGAACATTTGAAGTCTCTCGTTTATGGGTACAATCAATGTTATATGTTTGATCTCTTCTATGTACCTACAGGGCAATTTCTCCATAGTAGAGTTGAATACAAAATGCATCATAATGGTGAAGAGCCTTACAGTGTATTTTTTGACAATGCAGACAAACTAAAAAGCGAATGGGAGCCTATAAAACAAGGGATGTTTAATGGCAACTATGATGAATATAAGAAAAATTTCGACCAAGCAGAAGAGTATTACAAACAAAATATGCGCTATTGATTATGGCTGAATTAAGTATTATAATTTCCATCCTTGCTGCACTATTAACAGGTGGCTTTCTTATGATTTTTATAGAGAGCCAAAAAGTGGATGGAAGTGTGACTGATCGATTTCATTTTGTTGTGAATCCGTTCTTTCGCAGTTTTAGTAGTTATGTAAGATTTATATCCTCCTTTAAAACTTGCTTCACTTTCAAGGCGACTAAAGATTCCGATTATATAAATAGGCTGAAAGACGATGTTGAGAAAATTGCAAGATTAGGAGGTAAATCCATCATATCGGGACAGGATTATCCTGCTGACTACTTTACAGCAAAAGAATTGGACTCAATTTGCAAAACCATTAACAATATTTGGTATCTTATTGATGGCAAGCATAATTACATTAACAAGTATTTAGATTTTGACTCTCGTCATGCACAAATGTTTAATAAACAAACAAAGGATTATCTGGAGGCAATATCCCCCAAGTACAAAGGTATACCATTGACAAAAGATCTGCTGGAAAAAGTATCGGGTGATTTCTTTGTAGATATATATCAACCGATACAAAATGTTCTTTTTCAGTATGAATTTTGGCAGAAGAAAAAAAAGGAATTTAAGATATTGACATTGGCTACGATTGTTTTTACATTGCTGACAATAATGCTCATTTTATTACTAAATTGCTCTATTCCAATATGGGTGTACAAAGCGTTATGCGTTATATGTTGTGGATTATTAATATTTGGACTTTTCAAACTTATTAGTATGGACACTCTATCAAAGGAAATTATGAGATAGTAGTTTTATGTTTCGTTTCAACAAGGACAGAAACATAAAATACGGCTTTTTGCTTCTTTTTCCCCGCATAAACTTTACTAATTGCTCATGGAAAAAGAAGCGGCGGAAATTTTATCCGCCGTTATCTATTCCTTGTTTATATTCTCAGATAGCCACCTATCACGCTTCAGTCGGCACTCTTCCAATGATTTGGCAATTGTTGAAAATATTTCTCCGTTTGTGTGCTGGTATTCATACTGATAGTACTGCGTACCTCTAAATGCTCCTGCAATAAAGGTCGTATAATTCTCTTTTGGCTGTTCGCCAAAAGAGAATTTAGTATTGTTGATTGAGTTCGTTTTCATTTCATTTTTATTATTTGTGTTCTGCTTTAACCGCTTAATTATACTGCTAATCTTTCTTCTATTAGTGATAGATTTTGCTCTACAAGTTTTATTATTCTATCGTGGTGCTCGGTATTCTTATTGCACACCCCACGGCTCTGTAATACTTTTAATTTAGAAATTGACACTTCAATTGTTTCGATACGCTCCCCATTTATTGTAGCTGAAAAGATAAGTGAGTCTTCTTTTGTAGAGTAATTTCCTACACAATGATGCATTACTTTTCCTTCTGTTATAATCTCTTTTATGCTTTCAAGAAAATGAACACTTATAGTACCATCAGAAAACATAAGTCCGA
>CAZTML010000108.1:0-6233 GCA_964614935.1 uncultured Clostridia bacterium
CTATACTACTTCTTCTTAATCTTCTGGTCTTGAAATCTATGACAACCCATTGAGTGACTGCCCTTCCTATTACATTTTTGCCCCTGTCATATATGAGGAAGTTCCTGTTAAACTCTATCTTATCAGGTTGTTCTGGCCAAGTTTCAATGGATATTTCTTCTTTGTACCTTGGATACCTCACTATATCAACCCTCGCTCTAGTCAATACCCATATGACGCCGTATTTAGGTTGCAATACATCTCTTCCTACACCTAATAAATTGGCATGTTCTGTTGCCATATCCTGCAAGTAAACAAACAAGGAGCTTAGTTTAAGTTCTTGTCTAAAATCAGTTTCGCTTACCTGTACAGTATATTTCTTTTCGAAAATTGCTTCCATTTTTACACCTCATTTTTAAAAACATATCTTCAATTAATAAATTATACCATTATTTCTCTTTAGTCTCAATAATTTTGTTGCAGTTAATCTGTCGTCTTGGGCCATAGTGAAGAATGACAGGAGCTGGAGTCCCCTTATATACTTTTTTCATAATATTGTAAATTCTTAGTAACATAACTTATATTTATTATGGTATAATCTATTTAGAAAAACATATTATTGATTCCTAAAAATTCAATGTTTTCTAGAGGTGTTAAATGAAAAAACTCAAAAATTATGAAATACTATTCAGAAAAAACCCCAGTACAGATCGTATCATTATAGATATAGCCCTTGAAAATTATCTGGAATTTTTTCATGAATGGGATAATGCTGTTTTTAAAAAGCGCGACATACATTCTGAGCTAGTGCAGTTTCTTAACTTGTGCTCAGAAGATATTCCCTTAAGGAAGAAATTGGAAATTGCTTTTTCTATAAATACTCTTGATGTCAGCGAAGAAAAAGAAAACCTAATCCGAATTAGCTATGATAATTTTTATAAATCTTTAAAACGTTCAGAAGTCCGTAGAATAAAAAGGCTCTTAAGAACAGCAGTTATTTTACTTCTTATATCAATTATATTATTGACTTCATATGGTCTATTAATGGATATTCAAGTAAAGACAATTGCCTCAAGAGTCTTACTTGAAAGTTTGCTGATTGGCGGATGGGTTTTTGCCTGGGAAGCTGTTCATCTAATGTTTATTGATATATTTGAGCGATTTCAAAGAAGTCGTGAAATACAAAGATTTTTAGAGGCAGACATAAGCTTTACATACCCAAGAAAATGATATTAAAGAGGGACTGCTTTATGCAGTCCCCCTGGCTCATAGTTAGCTATGGCTTATAAATCATATGGTGATAATCCTCGTTTTTTCCATCTATCCTTTTACAAAGGGTCGAAGGGGCATTATTATTCCAGAATTTTGTCCTTCATCTTTTCTATTAATTCTAAAATTTTGGATTCAATTTTTTTGAAATCTTCCTCTTTAGGAGACCCTTCAAATTCAACTGACTCTAAGAAATCCCATTTCATATTGTTTCTCTCGATAATTTCTTTTAGTTCTTTTTCTGCTCCACCAGACCAGCCATAGGATCCAAATCTAAAAGCTAATTTGTTAGATATCTTTTTTCTTCCTACTTCATCTAGAGCAGCTGCAACTGGTGGGAAGAGCTTGTATTCATAAGTCGGAGCAGCAATAATTACAGCTGCTGACTTAAATACAGTCGCAATCATTTCACTTTCGCTTTCTAAAGGCATTTTAAGCTTATTTACCTTAATACCTTCTCTTTTTAAAACACTTTCTGCAAAGTCCACTGCTTTTTCTGTCATGCCATACATAGAACCCCACAATATGCTTACTTCATTTTTTCCCGCTCCACTTGCATATTGGCTAAAACGGGTATAAGTATCTATTATTTTTTTTGGATTTCTATATAAGGGTCCATGACCGGGAGCTATAAGTTTTATATCAAATTCTTTAGATTTTTCAATAGCCCTTTTTAACATAGTTGTAAATGTAGTCATAACATTTGAATAATATCTAATACCTTCCATTTCATAAAAATCAACTTCATCTTTAGTCATCTCATCATCAAAATGATGCTGATCCATTATACCGAAAGAACCATACATATCACATGTAAAGAGTGTTTTTGTATCCCTTTCGTATGTATACATAGTATCAGGCCAGTGAACATTAGGTGCAGGATGGAAGCTTAAAACTTTTCCCTTTCCTAAGTCTATAGTATCTCCTTCTTTTACAATTTGGATTTTTTCGCTTTCTCTATAAAAAGAGGATACTAATTTGGCTGCCTTATCCGTACACAGAATTGTAAATTTATCATTTATTTTTTTGAAATTTTCAATCCATCCTGTATGATCAGGCTCCATATGATTAACTATTAAATAATCTATATCTTTGGCATCTACCCCTATTTCCTCAAGATTCTTATACAAGGTTTCAGGAACACCATCCCATCCTATAACACCGTCAATAAGGGCAGTTTTTTCTCCCTTTACTATATAGGAATTTAAAGTTACACCATTTGCAATTTCCCATATACCCTCAAAAAGCATATCATTTACATTCATTGTTAACATATGAATATCTTCAGCAATTTTTATTTTTTTCATTTTATCCTCCCGTATTAATAGTTTTATTTTTACTTTTTTATTAATATTTATTCGGTTACATCATGCACTTGCCCTTATTTTACCATAGACCTGTGACCTTTTCAATTCCAGCTATAAAAATTCTTTAATTTTCTTATTGACTTATGGACAAAAGAAGAAGAGCTTTTTCAGACGAATATGTCCTTACCCGCTTATACTGTCTTAATCAGCCCAAATAGTTCTAATAAAGCATTTTTAAACATATATTTATAGAGAAAATACAAAAAGGAGTGTTCCCATTGAAAAATATTAATGTTAATTTGCGACCCCTTGTTAATAATATAAATTTGCCAACTGTTATAACAACGACTGTGCTTCCAGGCGATTCAATAGAAAGCTTATTTATAGCTACACAAGTTGGGGAAATCTTTTATGTTAGAAACGGAGTTTTAAGACTTTTTTTAGATATTCGCAATCGAATTATCGAATTAGGTTCCAATGGTGGATACGATGAACGTGGATTGTTAGGCTTAGCATTTCATCCTGCTTTTAATTACAATGGCCTTTTCTATCTTCATTACACACTAGCGGGTTCTCAAGGTCCCGGTGCCTTAACTGGGTCTTTTACACCTGACCCCTGTAATCCGGATACTTTAAATCTACAATGGCTCAACAGGGAAAATCAATATGATCATATTGATACTGTAGAAGAGTGGATTTTGCAACCAAGCAATCATGCTCAAAAACGACGTAGCTTGCTGAACTTAAGAAGGCCCTTCATAAACCACAATGGTGTTAACAGCTTGAACTTTTCACCTGAGACTAATAAGTTAATATTTACAAACGGAGATGGTGGCTCAGGATACGACCCCTTTAATTTAAGTCAAAACATTATGGAGATTGCAGGAAAAATAATTGAAATTGATGTAGACCTAAATGTATCGATAACCAATCTCCCTGTAGTAACACGTTTTAATGAACTTCCCAGACCTTCTCAAGAAAGCATTGCTCTTATTGCTAAAGGGGTTCGAAATATTCCCGGAATAGCATTTCAACCCTATTATGACCGATATATTAAATATGTTGGAAATGTAGGCCAGGATTTGGTAGAGTCAATTTTTACATATATATATTATAAACCTCTACCTATTGCCGAAGTTGTTCAAGCTTCTTTGGAAAACATAGAGCCAAATCAAGAAGGCTTAATTAACCTCGGCTGGAGAGGATGGGAAGGGGATTTACCTACTACTGTTATAAATGATTGTTCATCCAATCTGACCGTAGAAGAAACTATTGCTTACTACAATGAGGCAATAGATACCGCCACTAAACGCATAATGCCTTTAACTTGTTATTACCATATAGATGATCGACCTGATAAGTTTATGGGTTCGGCCCTTACGGGTGTTAAACCATATATGGGTAATGGAATTGCTGATTTGTCCGGTTCCATAGTCTTTATTGATCTTGCAAAAAAGGGTGTATCACCGACAAGAGGGGCTTTAGGCTATACAAAAATGCGAACAGATTGTAAGCAAAATGATTATGGAATAATTAAACCTAATTATGATTTTGGAACACAAGCAGCTTATTATATGACTTTAGGAACAAATTTAGCTCAATCAAAACTATATTTAGGTGTTTATGGATCTGCAAATGTAAGTGAACAAAATAGAGGTACAATATTCGAAATTATTTGATATAAAGACTCGTAAGAAACTCCCATGTAATCCGCATATTCCTTATTATGAATTTCCTGCACAAGCTTTGGCAATTGAATTATACAAGGAAGCAGGTATAAGAACCTGTGACATCGGTTCATATATGCTAGGCAATGATCCTGATACAAAAGAAGAAGACTGCGTAATAGGGTAAGTATTAATAAAGATAAACAAAAAATTAATAATTAGATTATTAATTGCTTATTATCAATTGGACTTATTGTTTTTCTCTTCCAACCATGAGTTTTATAAACCCATAGTCCATAAAGGCAAACTATCAAATTACTAAAGCTCATTGAAAACCAAATGCCAGATGGTCCGAAATCAAAATAGTTTTTAAATATCAATATCATAGGTAGGCGGACTATCCATAACCTTCCAACCTCCATAGCCATTGAATACTTAGTGTTTCCCGAACCTTGAAATATTCCTTGAAAAACGCTGAACATCCCCATTAAGGGCATTGAAAATGCAAGATACTTCATATAGGTAATACTTTGAATAATTACTTCAGGCTCATCTTTTGATTGAATAAAGAAACTAACAATTTGTTTATTCAATACGAATATTAATATGCCACCTATAATTCCAATATACAAGGCAATCTTTGAAGCTTTGTTAAAGCCTTCTGTTGCCCTATCCAACTGTCCAGCCCCTAAATTTTGACCTACAACAGCCGTCAGTGCTGCACCAACTCCCATAGCCGGCTGCATTACTAAATTTGTAACCCTATTAACCATTCCAAAAGCAGCCATTGTAGCTGTTCCATAAGATACTATAAATCCATTTAAAACCATGAATCCAATAGACGCGCCTGTTTGACCGATAGATGCGGGAAGTCCTACTCTGACAATTTCACTAAGTATAGATTTATCGAATTTAAATCCTTTGAAATCTGGTTTTAAATCATTATTTTCATTTAATATAATTATTAAACCAAATATGGCTAAAACAACTCTAGATAGGACAGTAGCCCAAGCTGCACCTGCTATACCCATATCAAATGTAAATATAAATATAGGATCTAATACAACATTTATTAAAGCGGATATGGCACTTAAAATTGTTGGAGTTATAGTATTACCTTGTGCATTCATTATTGAATTTATATTAAAATATAAAAACAAAAAGGGTAAATCCAAAAAAGTTATTCTAAGATAGGTATTTGAAAGAATAGCAAATTCACCTACTCCACCCATAAGTTTAATTATATAAGGGCTTGTAGCAACACCCGCTATAGTAAAGGCAATAGATAGTAAAAATGAGGATACCATTAACTGACTAGTATATTTTCGCGCTTCTTTATACTTGCCGGCACCTACCAATTGAGAAAGAAGTGAGGTTCCTGCTACTGACAAACCAATTCCTAAAGCGACAAAAAGAAAATTTATTGGCCAAACAAAAGATGTGGCTGCAAAATGTACTGAAGAAATCCTACTAACCCAAATTCCATCTACCAAATTATATAAGGTCTGTATAATGCTGTTGATCATAATAGGGATAGATAAGGTTAGCAATACTTTGTACATATCCCCCTTTTGTATTAAATCTGATTTATTTTGCTTCACAATACTGTTACCTTTCTCATTTTATATAAATTCTTTTTTCTTTTAAATTATATATTGAAAATTTCTTAATAGCAAGAGATATCAACTCTTGAAATTTCTTTATATTTCATCAATTTTTTTAAAATAATTAAATATTTTTACCTGAGTAAACATAATAGCAAATATGTTAACAAAGTAAAACTGTGAGACTTATTGCGTGTAATATAAATAATTATAACAAAATGATCTAAATTTTGATTTTAAATATCAACATTTAGATCATCAAATAATACATCTTTACTTATTAAAAATTCTATATTGTGTTTTTGATTAATTATAAAATAATATTCTCAATTGCTAGTTTTTACACGACTTTTCCATATGATAGTTCCTATGATAAAGCCAGCTAGGGCTGGAATAATCCAACCAAA
>CAZTML010000109.1:0-2873 GCA_964614935.1 uncultured Clostridia bacterium
GAATCTCATCTTTTTTTAATCTAAATCATTCAACTCAGTTTCTTCTCCCTTGTAAACAGCAAATTTGCTGTATCCATATCCTTGGAATTGGTTTAATTGCTTGCCTAATTTTTTAGCTTTTTCGTATACTGAAACAGAATAGCCTAATTCTCGTATGCTTTCTGCTTTTGCCATAACTTCTATATATTTATCCCTGGAATCATACAAAAGAACTACTTTTTCCAAATCAGGAACCTTGAAGTTTTCTTCCATCAACTGGTTTACAAGCCTTTCAAATCCTATTGAAAAACCTATGGCTGGTATTTTCTCACCTATAAAGTTTCCAACCATTTCATCGTATCTTCCGCCACCGGCAATTGAATAGCCTAAGTCTTTATATGCAATTTCAAATATTGAGCCTGTGTAATATCCCATACCCCTTATCAAGGTAAAGTCAAATTCAACTTCATATTTTCCATTAGCAAATGTATTGGAATCCTCTAAAACTTCCTTTACTTCCAAAACTATTTCCTTTGAAACGCCGTATTCTTCTAAACAATCAGTTCCCTTTTTATTGATTTCTTCCAATACTTCCATTAGCTTTTCAATTGGAGCCTCGTTGAAATTCTTTGTTAATAATTCTTTTTCAACGCCTTTCATGCCAACTTTGTCTAATTTATCAACTATGATGCAAACTCCATCAAATTCTTCTTCAGTAAATCCACAGTTTAATATAACTGCCTTTAGCACTCGCCTGTCGTTAAATCGAACTACAAAATCTCTTACATTAAGTGCTGTAAGTGCTTTGGCTGTCGTTGCAATAAGCTCTAATTCTGCTGCATTAGTACCGTCTCCGATTATATCTATATCGCATTGTTTAAAGCTTCTGTATCTTCCCTTTTGAGCCCTTTCAGCTCTAAATACATTACCTACTTGCAAAGCTTTGAATACAGTCGGTAAGTTTGAGCGATTATTGCAGTAGAAGCGGCTTAAAGGAACTGTCAGGTCATATCTTAGGCCTAAGTCCGTTAAATCGTCTTCTGTAAGACCTTCTTTTTCCAGGTTTAGCTTTTCGCCTCTTTTTAGTATTTTATAAATTAAGCTTAAGTTTTCTCCGCCTTCGCTGCCTGTTAGGTTTTCTATATTTTCCACTACAGGTGTTTCAATAAGTTCGTAACCGCTTTGTTTATATGTATTTACTATTACCCCTTCTACATAGTCTCTTATTTCTTTTTCCTGTGGGGTTATATCTCTCATTCCTTTTGCAGGATTTAAATTAACTTTCATATATGTCGGGCCTCCTATCTTTTGTTAATATTACCAAATAAATATTTATATATCAATGATTTTTTTGTTTATATAACTAGATTGTCAGTTGATGACATCTGAGCGACCTTTTTACGCGTCATCCTGAGCAACGCGAAGGATCTTATAAATATGTTTCTAGGAAGTCTTTGTTTATTTCATCTGGTACTAGGCTTCCTCCTGTTGCCCAGGCTATGTGGATTGCGTTTTGCATTACATTTTCTAAGTTGTGATTCTTTATATACTGCTTTCCTTCAGGTGTGTTCTCAAGCTTAACAAAGCCTTCGAATGCTGCACATGCAGATGGTTCTATTTTTATATTTTCTGAATCATTAAGGTATCGCATATAATCGTAGAGTTTAAAATCATCTATGGTAAATATTCCGCCTAATATATGGTCCATCATTTTTCCTACTAATTTAGATGGCCTTCCTACTGCTAGGCCGTCTGCGTGAGTTTTGCCGTCTATTTCTAAATCTTGAACGGAAATATCACTGTGAAGGCCTGTAGCCATGCCTATAAGCATGCTGGGTGCTCGTGTAGGCTCCACAAAGAAGCAGTGTACATTGTCCTTGAATACAGATTTAAGACCGTAGGTAATTCCTCCGGGGGCCCCTCCAACACCACAGGGAAGGTAAACAAAGAGAGGATGATTTTCATCTATTTTTATATTCATATTTTTTAACTGTTCTTCGAGCCTTCTTGCGGCAACGCTGTAGCCTAAGAACAAATTCATTGAATTTTCATCGTCTACAAAGTAACTGGTGGGATCTCCATCTGAGAGTTTCCTGCCTTCCTCAACAGCCTTTGAAAAGTCGCTATCATATTCAACTACAGATGCTCCCTTTGACCGTAATAAATCTTTTTTCCATTCTTTTGCGTCTGCTGACATGTGTACAATCACATCAAATCCAAGGGCTGCCGATGTTATTCCTATACTTAGACCTAAGTTTCCTGTTGACCCTACTTGAATTTTATATTTACTGAAAAAGTCCCTATATTTTTGTTCTGCCAAAATAGAGTAATCGTCATCTTCTTTTAACAAACCATGGTCAAGAGCCAATGTTTCAGCATATTTTAAAACTTCATAAATTCCGCCTCTTGCTTTCACACTGCCGGCTATTGCCAAGTGACTGTCCATTTTAAGTAAAAGTTTCCCTAAAATATTTATATTATAAAGGTCCGTAAGCTTGCTTTTCATATTATCTATTTCTTTTATGGGGGATTCAATTATTCCGTGGGACAAAGCTGTTTCCGGAAAAACTTTTTCGATTAGGGGGGCAAACTTATTAAGTCTGTTTTCTGCATCGTCAATGGCTGCAAAGTCCATATTTATTGCAGGTGCTGCTTTTTCAAATGATTCATTTTTGGGGTTAAGCCAGAATACTTCTTTTAACTCAGATACGGGTTTTAGATTTGGGTATTGGATAAATATTTGTTCTTTCATGTTTCCTCCTTGGTTAATAAATGAGATTCATCAGGCTACGCCTTCAGAATGACGAGGGCCATGCCCTCGATTTTGCTCGTTCTTCAACTTCATAATTAAGTTATGGGGACAGGTGACAACAACCCCCGTCCCCTTGTCATTT
>CAZTML010000109.1:2973-5972 GCA_964614935.1 uncultured Clostridia bacterium
CCTTGTCATTTAAGACATTATATCATAAGTTAATATTTTATTATATTAATTTTTCTTCTATGGTTGTGATTACTTGTGCTGCCTTTATTTCTGTCAGGTCGCCTTTGGTAGTGTTGAATACATCTAGTGCTATTATTGATTCCATAACTGGTCTTACTTCATCTGCTAACAATCCGTCCTTCGGTTCATCAACAGTCATAGATGATGTTGCTCTCTCAGCAGTCAAGAAAGACATTACCAACTTTTTAGCCATTATATCACCTCTTTCTTTTTTATTATCACAAATTCATCTTTAAAATTGCCACGCAATTTTATAACAGCTTTTTACCGGGCAGTGGGATTAAACCCACTGCCTTCATCACTAAGTCTCATTAGATTTCATTCATCAAGACGTACTCATCGTGTCTTACTATATTAGCCAATTCATGAGTTTGAAGTTGTGAAATAGCGAGTCCAACATTGTAAAGATTTTCGTTTGATGTTGCTGCTTTCACTCTAGGAAATGTCTTGCTTTTTACGATTGTCTTATTATCGTCGTCAACACCGGCATTATAAACTATCTTCATTTTAGAATCTGCCTGATTTGCAACTACTGCCATTTTATCACCTCCCGATTTGTTCTATAACTATATAGCAATTTTTAGCTCAATGTATTGCTTAAAATTCCAAAACATGCTAACATATACATATTGATGCAAGTCAAGGGGTAATTATGTATAAGGACCTGGTCAAAGGAATTAAGTGTATAATTAATGATATTGGAGGCTACGATTATATAACCAAAGCTAAGTATGTGGTTTATTTACTTTGTCGCGAATTATATAAACTACATAATGACACAAATGATATTGAATTTTTCAAGGAATATAAAAAGTTTGACCTTAATGATAAGATAGCAGAAGAAGCAATTTTAGCTTTAGTGGCTAAAGGTGGTGAAAATATTGATTTTTCTAACTTCTATCCTGCCTCACTATATGAAGACCTCCTTACTCAAAAGGAAATCAAATTACTAGGTCAGGTTTATACACCCTTTGAAATAATAGATAATATGCTTAATACAGCCTTTAAAATCAGAATTTTTGATGAAAATTCTAAGATTTTAGACCCTTCCTGCGGAGGCGGTTATTTTCTTATTGTCTTGTACAATCATATCAGTAAAATCCATCCACAAATAAACAAAAGACACATTATTGAGAGTATGCTTTATGGCATAGATATCGACGATTTTTCCATATTTTTAACTAAAATGGGATTGATAATTCATAGTGGCATAAATAATTTAAAATTCAATATTTTTAATGCTGATTTCCTTATAGATGATTTAAATATGGATAAATTTGATTTAATAATAGGAAATCCTCCTTATGTAGGTCACAAAAACACAAAGTCTTACTATAGGAAGATACTTACCGAAAAGTATTCTGATGTATATTACGAAAAGGCCGACATTTCTTATTGTTTTTTTAGAAAATCTAAAGATATGCTAAAGCCTGATGGTATTGTTTCCTTTATTAGCTCCAGGTATTTTATGGAGGCCCTTTATGCAGATAGGTTGAGAGCTTTTATTAAAAAGAACTTTAAGATTGTTCGACTTGTAGATTACAATGGAAATAGAGCTTTTAAAAGAGCCATGATTAGTCCTGCCATAATAACTTTATCAAATTCATGGAACAAAAACTTCTTTACCTACGTCAAAAAAAACAGTGATGCCTTCGAATCATATAAATATAGGCAAGACAAGCTGAAGGACTTAGGGTGGATTATACTAAAGGATGAGGATGAAAAACTTTTTGATAAAATTCATTCTGTTTCTAACACTTACATCAAGGATATCTGTACTATTAAGCAGGGAATTATAACGGGATATGATAAAGCCTTCATAGTAAATGAAGAAGTTATCGAAAAATATAATATAGAGTATTTTCTACTCAAAAAATGGGTGAAAAACAGCAACATATCAAGGTCTTCCATCAAATATAATAATTTGAGCCTAATATATTCTGATATTATAGAAGATGAAAAAGATTTTCCTAATGCCATATCTTACCTGACCCAGTACAAGGATATTCTTATGAAGCGAAGAGAGTGCGCTAAAGGCTTTCGTAAGTGGTATGAGCTTCAATGGGGCAGGAACAAATCTGATTATGAAAACCCTAAAATAATTTTCCCATATAAGGCAACACAAAATACTTTTTATTATGATAAAGATGAATATTTTTGCAGTGCTGATGTTTATTTAATGAATGATTTTTCAAAAAATCTTCCTTTAGATTACATGCAAGCCTATTTAAATTCGGAAATATTCGAGTTTTATTTAAAGTGTCAGGTTAAAAAGGTTGGATCAAATCTGTATGAATATTATCCAAATAAATTGAATAATTCTAAAATTTACCTGCCTCAGGAAAACAACCCACAAGTTTTCTCTCAATTAGGAAAATTTAGCATTGAAATATTCTTGCAAAAATTGTTTAATATTGATGAAAGGGAGGTATCTATATATAAGGACTATTTAAAAAGAAGGTGATGGTTTAGATTGAAAAATTTAAGAAAGCTATTATTATTAATTACTATTTTTATTACTTTTACTATCAAGCCGGCTATGGCAAATACTGTGTTTTATGATACTTTTAATCACTGGGCAGAAAATGATATTAACTATGCCTCCAATACTATTAAAGTTTTTAGGGGTTATGGGGATTTCACATTCAGACCGGAAAATAACATTACTAGGGCAGAATTTATTACCATACTGGCAAGAACGGCTTACAGACAGAATCAAATGAAAGAAATTTATACAAGCGACATGTCATACAAGGATATGTCAAATCAACACTGGTCTTATACTTTTATTATTTCTATGAATGAACACTTAAAAACAAACAAATTTACCTTGAAGGATATCTTCCCGGGAAGTAATTTTTATCCTGACAGGGCTATTACAAGGGAGGAATCTGCTGCACTAATTGCTGCTTTTAGCAAGGACCAAATTTATGATAATC
>CAZTML010000110.1:0-5964 GCA_964614935.1 uncultured Clostridia bacterium
ATAATAGACCTACATTGCTAACGTTACCTATGTTAACAATTGAATGATTTGTTATTTAATCTGTCTAAGCAGATTCGAATAAATAAAAAACAAATTTGGAGGGATTTAAATGAAAAGAACAAAGATACTATTTTTACTTATAGCGGTATTGATGGTAGCTATGGTTTTTGTAGGCTGTACAAGCCCAAAACCAGCACCAACACCACCAGCTGGAGAAACACCACCGGCCGGAGAAACACCAGCACCACCGGCAGAAGAACCAAAGGGTGACCAAATATTGAAGTTTGGCGCATCAGGATTTGATGGAGTATTTAACCCGATTATGTCTGACAACGTGTATGACTCTTATATTTCAGACATCATATTTGAAGGTTTGATAACTAATAATTTTGAAGGTGAATATGTACCTAATATTGCTGAATGGGAATTGTCAGAAGATAAATTAACTTACACATTCACATTAAAAGATGGAATCAAATTCTCAGATGGTACTGATATGACTACAGAAGACGTAGCTTTTACATATATGACAATTGCTCATCCTGATTATAACGGACCAAGAGCATATGCAGTAAACAACTTCGTGGGTTATGATGAATATCATGCTGGAGAAACAGATGTATTTGAAGGAATTAAGATAATTGACGAAAAAACCATTTCTTTTACATTTAAAGATGGTTTAGCAGCTCCTGCTAATATAGAATCATTCTCATATGGTATTATGCCAAAAGAATATTATGCATTTGATACTTGGGAAGATTTCTTAGCTCTTGTTGACCAACCAATGGGTTCAGGCATTATGATATTTGACAGCTGGGCACCAAAAGAGTTTATCTTGCTAAAAAATAACACAAATTATTGGGATCCTGCTAATGGAGCTAAAATTGACGGCGTATTAGTAAGTGAAGTTCCTGATGAATCTATACTATCTGCTTTGCAGACAAATCAAATAGATTTCGCACAAATTTCTGCTACTGGTGAAAATTTAGCTGCAGCTCAAGCTATGGATAATATAAATATTTCTAATTATCTTGCAAATGGATATACATTTATGTGCTTTAACACAACAAGACCTACATTAGAAGATGTAAGAGTCAGACAGGCGCTTATGTATTCACTTGACAGAAAATCATTTATAGATATTCAATATGGCGAAGGCTTAGGTTCAGTAGGTATGGCTCCTATATCTCCTTCTTCATGGGCATTCCCTGACGCATCAGAGTTAAATGCATATGACTTTGATATGGATAAGGCTGCAGAGCTTATGGATGAAGCAGGATGGAAGATGGAATCTGACGGATACAGATACAAAGACGGTCAAAAATTTGCTGTTACTTGGTTAGTATACACAGAAGCTGCATGGCCGGGAACATTGTCAGGAATGGCTGCAGATACTTGGAAACAGTTAGGTGTTGATCTTACAATCGAATTAATGGACTTTAACACGGTTTCTGCTCGTACAATGGATGCTGAACCTGCAGATAAAGATTTTGACATTTACACAATGGGCTTCTCATTATCAATAGATCCAGACCCAACGGGAGCATTGTTTGATGATAACGCTTATGTAGCAGGCGGATTTAACGCATCAGGTTACAAAAACGCTGAAGCAATGGAATTAGTTGCAAAAGGCAAGGCAGAATTTGACACAGAAAAACGTGCAGAAATATATAAAGAATGGGCAAAAATAATGAACCATGATATTCCTCATGTAATCATTGCTTATAGAAGTGAGATTTGGGGAATTAATACTAGAGTAGATGGTATGGTTATAGATACCTATGCTAATTGGAACCAAACATTAAAAGATGTAACATTAAAATAATTATAAGTCAAGGGGCAGGCAACGCCTGCCCCTTATTTGTCAATAATGTACAGTAACATATGAAAGAGGTGTTTTATGAAGAATTATATTATAAGACGTATAATTCAAATGATTCCTGTCTTTATAGGAATTTTATTTATATTATTCTTTATTCTTGAACAAGCACCGGGTACTCCGGTTTCAAATATGATGCATCCAAGGATGACTCCTGAACAAAAAGCAGAATTAAACCACAAACTAGGCATGGATATTCCCTGGTATCAAAGATTCGTAAATTATGTAAAAGAGGCAATGCTAAAAGGCAATTTAGGTTATTCTAATACTCACAAAAAACCTGTAACCGAAGTTATTGGTGCCTATGTGGGACCTACTTTACTACTGGCTCTTATCTCCTTGGCTATTTCGATTTTGATTGGCATACCTGCCGGTATAGTAAGCGCTACAAAACAGTACACATTTGTAGACAATGTCTTGACAGTCATATCCTTTATCGGCATAAGTATACCATCCTTTTTCTTCGGTCTGATTCTCTTAAAAGTTTTTGCCGTAGATCACCAGATATTCCCCTTGTTTGGAATTAGGGATCCCTTATTAATGTCGGACAAAATTATTGATAAGGTTAAAGACGTGGCATGGCACTTGGTATTACCAAGCATTGTCTTAGGATTAAGTTCTACAGCAAGTTTCATGCGCTACACTCGTTCAAGCATGCTCGAGGTTATTAAGCAGGATTATATTAGGACTGCAAGAGCCAAGGGACTGAAAGAAAAAACAGTTATTTATCGCCATGCATTTAGAAACGGTATAATCCCTATTATTACTTTGCTTGGTTTTTGGATTCCTTCACTTTTATCGGGAGCTGTAGTTACAGAGTCTATCTTTGCCTTGCCGGGACTTGGTAAAATATCTGTTGAAGCGGCAATGACTAGAAACTATCCCTTAATTCTTGGAATAAATTCAATGCTTGCAATTCTTACTTTAATTGGCGCCTTAGTTGCTGACATACTGTATGCTGTTGCAGACCCAAGAATAAGATACGATTAAGGAAGGTGCTCTATGAATAAAGATAAAAAAATACACAAAAGTCAATCTTATTGGGGAGAAGTTTTTTATAGATTAAGAAAAAATAGAATGGCAATGATTAGCCTTTACATTCTCATAATTGTAGTTGCATTATGTTTTATAGTACCTATAATATCACCCTATGAAATTCAAACTACAAATATGGCAAATAGAGACCTAAAACCTTCCTCCGAGCACTGGCTTGGTACGGATTTAATTGGAAGAGACTTATTTACAAGACTTTTTTATGCAGGAAGAATATCGCTTGGGATTGCTATTGCTGTAGTTCTAATTGAATGTGTCATAGGGATTATTTTAGGCAGCATAGCAGGCTTTTATGGCGGTGTTGTAGATGGCATAATAATGCGAGTTGCTGAAATATTTATGTCGTTTCCTTTCATGATAATAACAATTACCGTAGTAGCAATATTCGGTAATTCTATATCTACATTAATTTTTGTATTATCTGTACTTTCTTGGCCTAGTATAGCCCGTATTGTAAGAGGACAAATACTTACACTTCGTGAAATGGAATATATGGAAGCTTGCGAAGCCTTGGGAATCAGCGATGTAAGAAGAATATTTAGACACCTTCTACCAAATGTTTTAGCATATGTAATAGTTTATGCAACTCTTGGTATGGCTAGTGTTATATTAACGGAAACTTCACTGTCTTTCTTAGGACTTGGTGTTTCCCCCCCAACTCCCACCTGGGGAAATATGATTCAAGAAGCAAGAAATATGCTGATAATTCAACAAAAATGGTGGTATTGGATTCCTCCAGGAATTGCAATATTCACATCTGTTATGTGTTTTAATATATTGGGTGATGGCATGCGTGATGCCATAGACCCGAAGATGAAGAGGTAGTGCTATGAGCAAAAAATTACTAGAAGTTAAAAACCTGAAAACTTATTTTTATTCAGATAATGGCGTTGTAAAGGCTGCAGACGATGTAAGCTTTTATGTAAATGAAGGTGAGACTTTAGGTATAGTAGGCGAATCAGGCTGCGGAAAAAGCATTACTTGTATGTCTGTAGTACGTTTGGTTGAAACACCGCCAGGAAAATATGAAGGCGGAGAAATTCTTTTTAAGGGCGAGGACATGCTTAAAGTTTCTGATGCAAGAATCAGACAAATCAGGGGAAATGATATATCTTTTATTTTCCAGGAACCTATGACTTCCTTAAATCCCGTTTTTAAAATAGGTAGACAAATAAGCGAAGCTTTAATTCTGCATCGAGGAATGTCTAAACAAGAAGCTCGTAAGGAAAGCATTCGTATGTTAGAGCTTGTAAGAATTCCAAATCCCGAAAGAGTAGTGGATGATTACCCCTTTGCTCTATCAGGAGGTATGAGGCAAAGAGCAATGATTGCAATGGCACTTGCTTGTGAGCCTAACCTATTAATAGCTGACGAACCTACAACTGCCCTGGATGTTACAATTCAGGCACAGGTTTTAGACTTAATGAATGAATTAAAAAAGAAAATTAATACTTCAATTATATTTATAACCCACGATCTTGGCGTAATAGCAGAAATGAGCGACAGAGTAATGGTTATGTATGCTGGTAAGGTTGTGGAAATGGCCTCAACAGTTGAAATATTCAAAAACCCTAAGCATCCTTACACAGTAGGTCTTATTGGTTCAAAACCTGATATGTCTACGGAAACTGACAGGTTAAATGTAATACCGGGTAATGTTCCCGATTTAAACAACCTACCATCAGGATGCCCCTTCCATCCGAGATGCGAACATGCCATGGATGTATGTAAGAGGGAATTTCCAGCACAAGTAAATGTTGCTGAAGGACATGCAACATCATGCTGGCTTTACAGCAATAAGAGTGATGAGGAGGAAGTACAATGAGTGAAAATTTAGTAACAGTAAATAATTTAAAAAAGTATTTCCCCATAAAAACAGGGCTAGTAAAGCGTACTACAGGAAATGTTAAGGCAGTAGATGGAGTATCCTTCAATATAAAGAAGGGTCAGGTTCTTGGGATAGTTGGAGAATCAGGCTGTGGCAAATCCACCTTAGGAAGGACAATCTTAAGATTGTTGCAAGCTACTGAAGGTGAAGTTCTGTATGAAGGCAAAAGTGTTTTCAACATGAATAAGCAAGAAATGAACAAAATGCGTACCAAAATGCAAATTATATTTCAAGACCCTTATTCCTCATTGAATCCAAGGCTTCCTGTTTATGATATAGTAGGAGAAGCCATGCTTCAACATAATATCGTTAAAAGCAAAAAGGAAATGAAGGAAAAGGCAATTGAAATAATTGGTAAGTGTGGGCTATTCCCTGAGCAAGCGGATCGTTATCCTCATCAATTTTCCGGAGGTCAACGTCAACGTATATGTATCGCAAGGGCTTTGGCTGTTAATCCTGATTTTGTAGTATGCGACGAAGCTGTTTCTGCATTAGACGTTTCAATACAATCACAGATTATAAACCTTTTAAAAGATGCTCAAGAAGACTTCGGTCTTACCTATATGTTTATATCTCATGATTTATCTGTTGTTAAATTTATAAGCGATGAAGTTGCAGTAATGTATCTTGGTCAAATAGTAGAAATGGGAGGAAAAAAGCAAATATTTTCAAATCCACTACACCCTTATACGGAAGCTTTATTGTCGGCTGCCCCTTCTTTTGACCCTACATTGCGTAAAAGCGATGATAGAATAATATTGCAGGGAGATATTCCTTCTCCGGCAAATCCTCCAAAAGGTTGCCGTTTCCACACTAGATGTCCTTACGCTCGAGATGTGTGCAAGGAAGAAATACCTGAATACAAGGAAATAAACCCTGGACATTTCGCTATGTGTCATAAGGTAAATGGAGTTTTTTAAATGTTTTTTAGGAAAAATAAAGTTGAAGAAGATTTGCAAAGAATTAAAGAGGCAAACCTGCCTGAAGAAAAATTAGATACTACTGATAAAAAGCATCTAGACGACGTGAGGCTAGAGAAAGGGGATATCCTTGCAATAACATTGGCCATAATGTCACTAGTATTGCCCTACATTTTAGCTTTTTTAGGAATAATGGGTGGTGTGATGCTTTTGATGAAGTATTT
>CAZTML010000111.1:0-5760 GCA_964614935.1 uncultured Clostridia bacterium
ATTAAAACTCAAAAAAATAAAAGAGGTTTTAAAATCAAAACCTCTTGTATATAACCTACCAACCATTTTTCTGAAATCATATTCGGGGACATTCCTCTTACTCCAAAGACTTTCCCTATAGTAGAGGTGTGTCCCCATTCCTCTGACAAATGGGGTTCGCAGGTAAACTCACTAATTTATTTGCTCCTAACGTCGCATAAATCAGAGGTTTAATGCGTTTGACCTACCATCAATTTTTCAGAAAAAAGACTCTGAAATTGGGTTAAGTCATAAAGGGCATCTTTTATTGTCTTTTCAAAGCTTCGACTGGTGGAAGGTTTGAAGCATTTATGGCTGGATATACGCCGAATAAGAGTCCTGAAGTTAGTGCTACAAACACTGCTATTCGAACCGATTCAAAGCTTACTACTGCAGAAAGACCATATCTTGCTACGATAGTAACAGCCCATGCTCCAAGTATAACCCCTACAAGGCAACCGATTATACTTACATAGACAGCTTCAAGTAAAAACTGTATAAGCAAATCTTCTTTTTTAGCACCTAATGCTCTTCTTACCCCAATTTCTCCGGTTCTTTCCGTTACTGCTACAAGCATTATGTTCATAATTCCTATACCGCCAACCAATAATGATACTGCTGCGATACCTCCAAGAAGTACAGTCATTATTCTGTTTGCTTGGTCAGCTTCTTGAACTAAATTATTTAAACTTGTAATAGTAAGTGGTTCTTCTCCCTTTTCAAAAACATTTTCGTTTTCACCTGGGACACCAGGTTCTTCAGGCATTGGTTCAGGCATTGCGGGCTCTTCTATAGGCATATCACCACCACCGCCGTCCTCACCCGGGATTTCTTCTCCTTCACCATTACCTGGTCTAATATTGCTTCCTATACCTACTTTTCTTTGGTATATTCTACCTAACTGCACCATAGCTAATTCTGCATCTTCAGCACTGTTAGACTTGGCCCAAATTTCTAATATATCTCTCGCGCCTGATATTTTCATTGCTGAAGTATAAGGTATTACTATTTTGTCATCAATTCCGTCTCCCTTACCTTCACCTTTTTCTCCTAAGACACCTACAATTCTGTAGTTTATACCGTTAATTTTCATGGTTTGGCCAACGGGACTTCTACCGTTTAAAAGTGAATTTGCTACATTGAAACCTAAAACCACAACTGGTGACCTTTGTTTGACATGAAGAGATGTAAAAAAATTTCCACTAACCACTGGGTGGTCTTTTATTTCAGGATAGTTTTCATTTACTCCTACAATATTCATTTCACTTTCGTCTCTTCGCCACCTTATAGGTGTATCTTCCGTATAAATAACGGGGGTAGCATATTCAATACCGCTTATTCTTCCCTGTAAGCCTTCTGCTTCTTCTATTTCAAACTTTACATTTTCCGCATTCGATTTAATAACAATAACATTTTCACCTAAAGATTCAAATTGTGCAACAATGGATCTCCTTGCTCCTTCACCTATGCCCATTAGGCTTATTACAGCAGCAACTCCTATTGAGATACCGAGGACAGTTAAGATTGTCCTAAGCACATTTGATGTTATGCCATCTAATGCCATCATAGCAGAAAATTTCAACCTTACAAAAAGGTTTGAAACATTCCCTCTTTCTCGCATTATCATCACCCCTTATTAGTTTGTACCGGGCAGAATAGAATCACTTCCAGGAACAGATTGACTAGGCATTAGATCTTTAGTAGAGCCTGTAACAACAAGCTGACCTTCTTCTAAGCCGCTTAAAACTTCTACGTACATATCATTCATCAAGCCTGCCTCAATTTCAACAATTTCTACCTGGTTCTCTTCAAGAAGAATTTCTACTTTTTGTTTGCCATTTTCTTCAAATACAGCTTCAATAGGTACTAATAAGGTGTCTAGTGACTCACCCGAGTCTACAAAACAATTTGTGTTCATACCAGGCCTTAAGCCTTCTCGTCCTTCTACTTGTATTTGCACATTATATACAGTTTCCCCACTTCTGTAGTCTGTATATGAGTCTAATCTCATAACTTTACCTTCGAAAGTTTCTCCGGGAAGTGCATCAACGGTTACGGTAACCGGTGCATCTTGTGCTATATAAAGAACGTCTAAGTCGGAAACACTTGTGTGTATATACATTTCATCAGTATTGTACACATCCATAAGCATCAAAGACCACTGATCACTTTGCTCATTAGCAGTTATTTGGTCTCCTACTCTATAATTTACATAAGCAACCATTCCATCAGTTGGAGCGGTAACCATCATCTTAGAAGTAAGTTCTGTAACTTTGTCTATTTTTCTGTAAATTTTTTCTATTTCATCGTTATGCATCTTTATTTTATCGTATTCTGCCGTAATGACTTCAACATCTTGCTGAATTTCTTCAGTTACGCCGCTTCCTGCAATTCTTACCAAGGTCTGACCTGCTTCAACAAATTCATTTTCACTTACAGGAACGTCAGTGGCAATGTAAGTCCTATTACTATCAGATACAAACATTGTATGAATTTTTTCTTCATTTACATATGAATCAACCATACCTGAATAGGATAGACTAGCTACGGGCGTTCCGTTGTTTTCGGTGTAGATGGTAACTATCATACCTTTTTGAACTAGTCCCGGATTGTCAGCTTCTATTGTTCCGTTATGAACATAGGTCATAGCATCTCCTGCAGGAACAGGGTTAGAATTAAGTTTCTTTATTGTTCCCGAATAAAATCCTTCAAAAGCTAACTGTGAGCCTTGATCTGTTGCTTTTCTATATTGAAGTAAGACTTTTTGGCCGACTTGGAGGTTTCCATATTCATATGTATTTGCCTTAAAAGATATTTTAACCTTGCTATCGTCAACTATTGTAGCTATGTGTGAAATTTCAACCTTCTCACCCTCTTCAACATTAAAATCTATAAGTCTTCCCTTAATAGGGGCATTTATAACAATACCGTTATAAGCATTTACATCATAGACACTATTTATATCTTGGTTTATTTTATCTCCTAATTCCTTGGTTTTTTTATTTATATTTTCATTTATTGTTTGTATCTCTTCTTGTTTTCTTTGAATACCGTCAGTTAATTCAGTTAGTATATCTCCTAAGTTTGCAGCAGAAAGACGAACCAAATTGTCTCCCTTCTTCATCATTTGATTAGGCTCTACAAACACTTCTTCTACAGTATAGGTTACTGATACACTCATTCCGTTGGAATCAGTTACTCCTTCCGGTCTAGGGGCTGTTATTGACCCTCCCCAGTTACCACTTAATTGTCCTGTTAAATTAACTCCTTGCTTTATATCTCCTCTTTCTACAGCCTTTGTAGAATATCTGGGACCTAAAGCAGCTCCTGTATCACTGGGTACTAACTGCCTTGCAGTAATATACCCTCCTACAAATACTAACCCTATTACAATTGCTATTGAAATTACCTTCTTATACATTTTTACCCTCCACTATATCATCAGATACTATTTGACCATCCACTAGCCTTATGATTCTGTTACCATATTCTGCAATTTCCTCTTCGTGAGTTACCTGAACAATGGTCATTGAACTTTTTTCATTTAATTCTATAAATAATTCCATTATCATTTCGCCGGCTTTTGAATCTAGTGCCCCTGTAGGCTCATCCGCTAAAATAATGGCTGGATTACCTACGATAGCCCTTGCTATAGCCACCCTTTGCTGCTGGCCACCCGACAATTGACTTGGCAAATGTGTTATTCTGTCCTTTAAACCAACTAGTTCCAAAGCATTTTCAGAAAGCTCTCTTCTCATTTTATTGTTCATTCCTCTATATATCAAAGGAATTTCAACATTTTTCATAGCATTCATTCGAGGAAGCAAGTGAAAACTCTGAAATACAAATCCTATAAACTGATTTCGCGTCTCTGACATTTTTGAATCATTTAATTTATTAACTTGTTTTCCAGCTAATTCATAAGTTCCTCCTGAAGAATGGTCTAAGCATCCTATTAAGTTTAAGAGTGTTGATTTTCCTGAACCAGAAGGGCCCATTATAGAAACAAATTCTTTTTCCTTAATATCAAAAGTGATATTTTTTAATGCTTCTACTTGAATTTGACCTGATTTATAAAGCTTGGAGATATTCTCCATTTTAATAATATCCATTTTCCACCTCTCTTTGCATATCAGTCCACTTATTAGACGTATTAACTTAAGAAAAAGTTCAATAATTTTTAATAAATTTATATTTTTTTTTAATCACTAGTTTTATAGAACTTCTCCTAACAAATCAAAAATTTATCATTCCAGAAAAGTAAAAGATCTCATCATTTACCATATATAATGAGATCCATAAATTCTTTAAGAATTGTTATATATGTAGATATAAGGAAGGCTGACGCATCAATTTACTTGACTGCATCAATTAACAAGTCATCAATCCACATTTTGTTTTGACCTTCGTACTCCAAGTATATTAATAATACGTCCGCATCACTTACATTTATTGGCACTGTTACCGGTGTCCATATATCATCATATACCTTAAGCATGGTGTGGAAATTTGATTTAATAGCCCCATCCTTATACGCTTCAAAAACAATCAGGGCTTCTGTATCTTCTTGCGATTTAACTTTAGTTCCAACACTTATTTGTTTCATTAGCATGTAGTTGAATTTTTCATCTGTGAAATCAACGGCTGCAAATAATGCCTTTACCTTTCCATCTCCCTCATTTTCTATTACCATGGAACTATTCCCTTCCACGTAAATATTAGTGTCTTTCTGAGCTTTTTTACCTTCATAGCCAATAGATTTTAATAATTCTTCATTAAAATGAATATCTGTAGATTCCCTTACAGGTTCACTATCAACTTGTTCGGGAGTCTCTTCTTCAGAAGGTTCTTTTTGTATAGGCGGTTTATTAACATTGTTAATTACTTCAGCTTCACCATTATTATTTATTTTTTTAATTATTGTATTGCCTATTAAAAGTACTATTACAACAATTATGAGAGAAATTGCCGCCCTTTTAATTTCTTTTATTGTATTGTTATTTATTCCATTTTTGCGTTTTCCTTTCTCCCTGTCGCCACCTTCATCATCAAAATATAAATTAAGAACGCTAGAATCTGTTTGTTCGTCATGAATTCTTTCATCATGAACACGAATAAGGGGTTCTTCATTCACCTTTTCTTCAATATTAGAATCCTCTTCAAAGCTTGCTTCTTGTCCTAGAATCATTTTAAAAATAGGTGATTTTTTTAATTCCACTAAGGCATCATTTGGAAAAACATACTCTCTTGTAAGGCATCTTACTATTATTTTTAATATATCCGGTGGAATTGAGTCAGATATATTATAGTCAACAATCTCTGTTCCCGAAAAAATCATATGTATTATATTGCCTAATCTTTTAAAGGACTCATTATCTGCAATATCATATTCTTGTTCAAATATAAGATTGCAGTCAACAATTAAATCATTGTTTTCATCAATGTACAATCTGTCCAAATCTAATATTTTTTGTTGTACAACATCAGTCATATTATAAATTTCCGTTGCTAAATTTATTGATTTTTCCGCAAGACCAAATTGTTGTTTCAATGTTAGATTGTCTTTTGTAAAGTCTGTTAATTTTTTGCAATCAATTTTTAACGATTTTGTAAATATATAAATTCGGTCTTCCGTATTGTAGCATTCTAAAATATTGGATTTTAATTTTCTCAAATCATGGATATTTATTAAATTGATAATCTTTTTGCTTGTTATTATATTGGAGTAAAATATTGCACCCG
>CAZTML010000112.1:0-5720 GCA_964614935.1 uncultured Clostridia bacterium
ACGGTATGAATTCCTTGATAAATTTTATGAATTCTGCCTTTACAGGAAATACTAGTTCTACAAATAGTGAATTTATCCCATCAGAAGATGAAGGAGAAGTTGAATTTACTAAATCAGGATCAGGTTCAGGAGCTAAAATAAAAGAAAAGGTAAAGCGAAAAAAATTGAAATATCTTGATACTTATGGAACAAATTTAACTGAACAAGCCCGCTTTGGCGAACTAGACAGAATAATAGGCAGAGAAAGAGAAGTTGACAGGGTCGTTCAAATATTAAATAGACGTTCTAAAAATAATCCTATTCTAATAGGTGAACCAGGTGTAGGTAAGACTGCCATAGCGGAAGGGTTAGCTGTAAGAATTGCAGAGCAAAAAGTGCCAGTAAAATTATACAATACAGAAATTTATCTACTTGATTTGACTGCTGTTGTTGCAGGAACTCAATTCAGGGGTCAATTTGAAGCACGAATGAAAGCAATTATAGATGAGGCTAAAAAAGCAGGCAATATTATAATTGTCATTGATGAAGTGCACAATATAGTAGGTGCAGGAGAAGCTGAAGGTGGAGCTATGAATGCTGCCAATATTCTAAAGCCAGCACTTGCAAGAGGTGAGGTTCAAATAATTGGTGCAACCACCTTAGACGAATACAGAAAGCATATTGAAAAGGATACTGCTTTAGAAAGAAGGTTTCAGCCTGTAATAGTTGATGAACCTAGTGTTGAAGACTCCATTGAAATTGTAAAAGGAATTAAAGATTATTACGAGCAATTTCACAGTGTAAAAATTACAGATGAAGTTATAAGACAGGCAGTTTTAATGTCTGAAAGATATATTACTGACCGTTTTTTGCCGGATAAAGCTATTGACGTTATTGATGAAGCAGGATCAAGAGCAAATTTAAAAAACCATGGTTTAGTTGAGCTGGAAGCTTTAAAAACAGAGCTTTCAAGAATTAGAGACGAAAAAGAAGAAGCTGCTGAAAATGACGACTATGAAATGGCTGCTGAACTGAAGGTAAAAGAAATCAGAATTGAATCAAAAATAAAAGAAATGTCTAAGGAATATGAAAATATCTTATTAACAGAAGATGATATTGCTTATGTTATTGAAGCATGGACTAAGATTCCTGTTCAAAAAATTAGTGAAGATGAGGCTGATAAGTTAATTCATTTAGAAGAAAGGCTTCATAGGCGAGTTGTAGGACAGCATCCAGCGGTTACCAGTCTGTCTAAGGCAATCAGGAGAAACCGTTCAGGCTTTAAGAAAAGGAAAAAACCATCATCCTTTATATTTGTAGGACCTACAGGTGTTGGTAAAACAGAGCTTGCTAGAACCTTGGCTTATGAACTCTTCGAAAATGAAGATGCAATGATTAGGCTTGACATGTCTGAGTATATGGAAAAACATACTGTTTCAAAGCTAATAGGAGCACCTCCAGGATATGTTGGTTATGACCAGGCTGGCTTTTTAACGGAAAAGGTAAGAAGAAGACCTTATTCAGTAATCTTATTGGATGAAATTGAAAAAGCCCACGAAGATATATTTAATATCTTGTTACAAATATTAGAAGATGGAAGACTTACAGATAATCAAGGAAGAACTGTAAACTTCGAAAACACTGTAATAATTATGACTTCAAATGCTGGTACTTCAATTAAGGCTAACAGAATCGGTTTTGGCAACAAAGAATACGAAGCAATGGAATCTAAAGCAAAAGATGCTTTACGACAAACATTCAGGCCTGAGTTTTTAAATCGTATAGATGATATAATAGTGTTTAGCGAATTAAATAAGGAAGAATTAAGCCAAATAGTTGAATTGATGCTTAAAGAAGTTATAAAAGAAGCTGAAGAAAAGAAAATAACTTTGACAGTTACCGATAGTATGAAAGCCCACATACTTGAAAAAGGCTACAATACAAAATATGGTGCAAGACCTTTGAGACGTGCAATTCAAAAATATGTTGAAGATGAAATTTCAGAAGCGTATTTAAGAGGACTTTTAAAGGAAGACACAATAGTTAATGTTGATGTTAATGAGGAAGGAAAAACTGTTTTAACCATAATTTAATGCGTCATCCTTAGCATAAAGTTGTCATACAGAGCGTAAGGAAAAGCAACCTGTAATGGTTGCTTTTTTGCTATTTATTAACAAATCCTATTCCTAATACTCCAGGGCCTGCATGGGTTCCAATAACCGCACCAATTTCCTGTTCAATTATATTCTTTATTTTGTATTTTTCTTCAATTGTTTCTCTTAGAATCTTTAACTGATCATAAGCTCTTCCATGGAATAAGAGCAGAGTTTTATCAGTTAAATCATAGTTATTTTTTTCAATCCATTCATCAAACCATTTAATAGTTTTATTTTTTCCTCTTATTTTTTCAATAACTGCTAATTTACCTTCTTTAATTTCTATTATAGGTTTAATATTTAAAAGAGAGCCTACAACTGCCTGACCCTTAGAAAGTCTTCCTCCTTTTTCAAGGTATTTTAATGTATCTAATGCAGCTACGGCAACTATATTTTCCTTAAGTTTGTTTAATTCCTCCACAATTTCTTCAATAGCTTTACCTTGTTCAACTAATTCTATTGCTTCTAAAATAAGAGCAAAGGACCCAAGGCAAACACTTCTTGTATCAATAATGTGGATGTCATCACTTCCGATCATCTCCTTAGCCATACGAGCTGAATCATGAGTGCCTGAAAGTTCAGAAGCTAAAAAAATTCCTAATACCTGATCACCTTCCATTAATATTTCACTGAAGATTTCAACAAATGCTCCGGGCGATATTAATGTTGTAGTCGGTAGTTTTTCTGCTTTTTCAAGTTTATCAAAAAAATCCTTGGAATTTAATTCAATCTTATCTAAAAATGATCCGTTTTCGAAATTAACTGTCAAGGGAACCATTTTTAAATTGTACTTTTCAATAATTTCGTCCGTTACGTCAGATGTGCTGTCTATTACTATTCTAATACCCATAATATCCTCTTTCCTTGTTCATATATTTTATTAATCAGTTGCCCGTAAGTATGGGGACACACAGGCGTCCCCTTCCTGTTAGCATATTCGAAACTTACTTTGACTACCATCCTGCATGCTTGTATTTTTCACTAAAAAATTCATCTATGCTTGAAAGCACCTTGATTAATACTTCTTCTTCATGACTGTTTAGCTGTTCAAGAGCGCTTACTACTAAATCCTTATGAAAATCTTCATGGGATATAAATGCAGATTTACCCTTTTCCGTTAGTCGGATTTTTACAACTCGTCTGTCTTCTGAAGACCGGCGCCTTTCAACATATCCTTTTTTAATGAGATTGTCTATGGCAGTTGTTAATGTTCCTGTAGTAACTTTTACTGCTTTAGCTGTATCAGACATTGTCCGTTCTGTGGTCAATCCTATATTGTCTATTACATGCATTTCTGTAATGGATAAATCAGAAAAGTCACCTATCTTCAGGCATTTTTCCTCAATATCCAAAATATTTGCAAAAAGTCTTACAAGTATTTCATTTACTGTATGATGATTGCTCATAAAATCACCCCAATTACTTTGATAATCAAATTATATTTATAATAATTATATTTGTCAAGCATTATTATTATGAATTGTATATCTCCACAAAAAATCTTTTGCTTCTTCTGCATAATCAATATTTATTCTCTTGCTTTTTTTTACTTTAAAGTCCATAAAGCCATCATCTTCAACATAAATTTCATTTCCTGTCAAATCTGTTCCATAGTGGTCTTTTGTAATTTTTAATGCATTACATAGTTTTCCGGGACCATTTGACAGGTTTTTTTTCTGGTATGAAGTAAGGTCACTTAATTTTTTGTTATATCTGTTAATAGACATTTCTTCTTCATTAAATACCGGGGTCACTCCTCGTATTAAAACACCGCTGCAAGTTCCTTCTTCTTCTGTTACGAAGTTCAAACAATAATACATGCCATAAATCAAGTAAACATAAACATAGCCGGGTGGTCCATACATAATTTTTGTTCGGGGAGTCACTCCTCCATGGCCATGGCTTGCCTTATCTATTGCAGCTATATATGCTTCTGTTTCAACAATTCTTGACTTTATTACGGTATTGTCATACTTTCTTACTAATACTTTTCCTATGAGGTCTTGGCCTACAATACGAGCATCTCTGTTATAAAAGCTTCTTTTTAATTTCATAATTCTCCTTAAAAAAAGTCATCCTGAGCCTAAGCGAAGGATCTCATCTTTAAAGTAATGAGATTCTTCACTGCGTTCAGAATGACGCTAACGTAATGGCTATTCACAGCAATAATATTTACGATGATTCTTCATAATAATACTATTCTTACCTACTTTAAGCCAAATAATACTTTAAAATTTTCTGTAGTTTTTTCAGCAACTTCATCTATTGATACATTTCTTATTTTAGCTATTTCTTCAGCCACATGTTTAACATATTTAGGTTCATTCCTTTTTCCCCTGTAAGGCTGAGGTGTTAAGTATGGAGCATCTGTTTCAATTAAAAGCTTGTTAAAAGGCACTTCCTTTGCTACCAACTTTGGTACCCTGGCATTTGGAAATGTAACAGGTCCTGCTAAAGATATATAAAAGCCAAGTTTTATGAACTCTCTTGACAATTCCACACTTCCAGAATAACAATGGAGTATTCCTCTTACACCATCATAATGCTCTTCCTTCATGATTTTTAAAAGGTCTTCATGAGCATCTCTATCGTGTACAATATATGGAAGGTCTAATTCCTTAGCCAGCCTTATCTGTTCTCTGAACCATTTTCTTTGAACATCTCTATCTGAGTTGTCGTAATAGTAATCAAGACCTATTTCGCCAATTGCTATTACTTTTTTACTTTTGGCTAAATTTTTGAATTTATTCATGGTATCGTCATTCATATATTTAGTGTCATGGGGATGACATCCCACGGCTGCATATATAAAGGGATACTTTTCTGCCAATAATACAGCTTTTTCAGATGTTCTTAAATCTGCACCAGGATTTAATACTGCTTCAACATCATTATTAATTAATGATTTTATAAGTTCATCTCTATCTTTGTTAAATCTCTTATCATCAAGGTGCGCATGAGAGTCTATAAATTTACTTGCCACTTTTCTTACCTTTCTTATTAGTATTTCTGTAGGTTTTCGCCAGTTCCCTAAACTTGCCTAGCTGCGGATCATCTTTTAAAAATGTTAGATTAATATGAGTATCTTTGTTCATGAGGCTGTAGAGTACTTTTACCTTTACTTTGTCTTTTGCATCAGGCTTATTGTAGTTGATACCTTTAATATCTTCCCATCTTACCAGGTTTGATCTCTTGTGTATTCCCAATGATGAAATCATTGTTTTCCTAGATAGGGGTATGTACAAGGCAATCATTAATACTGGAAGCACTCCCATAATCAATACTTCCTCTATAGGATATGTATCTGCCTCTATCAATCCACGTATTAATACGGCTGATACTAAAATCAATACTGCCATAAGGACTCTACTCATTAAGTGGACCCTTTTATCATCTTCATTTAGTAAAAGTAAAACTTCCATGTTTTCTTTTTTATATTTAGCATTATTTCTAAGATTTGAGAAAATAAAATAAAGTACTACTATAAACATTACAGGATAAATAATTTGAGCAGCTGTCATAGTTTTTCCTTTCTCTAGTTAAAATTATCTGTTTTAGTTTAACATAATTTAATTTATGTTGCAA
>CAZTML010000113.1:0-5712 GCA_964614935.1 uncultured Clostridia bacterium
AGAGGTGTACTATCAGGGTGGATAGCCAATAATTTTGGTTGTCCTTTTTTAGTATGTTGTAATTCTTATTTATATGGAGGAAAAAATGAAAATAGTTATTGTCGGCGGTGGAAAAGTTGGATATACATTGGCTCAGCAATTATCAACTGAAAATCATGATATAACATTAGTAGATAATGATGACGACGTATTAAATCATGCAGATGAAACACTTGATATTATGTGTATCAAAGGTAATGGAGCAAGTGTGGACATATTAAAAAGTGCAGGTATTAATGAATCTGATATTTTGTTAGCCGTAACCGATAGTGATGAATTAAATATGATTTGCTGTGTTATCGGAAAAAAGTTAGGAGCACAACATACAGTTGCAAGAGTTAGAAATACTGACTATTCTAATGAATATAAAATGTTAATAGAAGAACTTGAATTAGATATGGTAATCAATCCGGAAATGGATGCTGCAGCTGAAATAGCACAAATGATTCAGTTCCCTTCTGCTGTTGATGTTGAAACTTTTGCCAACAACTTAATAGAACTGATAGAATTCAGAGTTTTAGATACCGATCCCATTGTCAATATAAAACTTATGGATTTAAATAGACATTTGCCTTCAAAGGTTTTGTTTTGTACTGTAATGAGAGACGATGAGGTCTTTATACCAAAAGGAGGTTTTGTGTTTCAGCCTGATGATATAATACAGGTAATCGGCGAAAGAAACTCTATTACAAGATTTTTTAAATACTTAGGCAGATCTTCTTATAAGGCAAGAAATGTAACAATAATAGGCGGAGGCAAAATTTCCATATATTTAGCCTGGCTTCTTAAAGAAATGGATTTGAATGTAAAAATAATTGAACGAAGAAGGGATAGGTGTTTAGTATTAAATGACATACTCGATGATACACTGATAATCTGCGGTGATGGTACAGACCAGGAAGTTTTAGATAGTGAGAATATTGAATCAACTGATGTTATCGTAGCCTTAACTGAAATGGACGAAGAAAATTTAATTTCTTCCTTATATGCTCATCAATGCGGTGTTCCTAAAATAATTTTGAAAATTAACAGACAAAATTATTTCCCAATAGTTAAAAAGTTGGGCCTTGACAGCATAATAAGCCCTAAGTTTATAACTGCCAACAACATTTTAAGATATGTCCGTGCACTTGATAATTCACAAGGAATTGCAGTTGAGAAATTGTACAGAATACTTGACAATAGAGCTGAAATTGTAGAATTCACAGCAAAATATACTCCTGAATTAACAAATGTTAAATTGCAGGATTTAAACCTGAAAAAGGATGTTTTAATAGCTGCTATTGTAAGGAACAAAAAGATTATTATTCCTAACGGAAATGATGAAATAAGAGACCGAGATAAAGTTATTATAGTTTCAAAGACTGGATTTATAACTGATCTTAATGAAATATTAGCGTAACAGATGACATGTATTAAGTTTCTATCCATTGGAGGAAAATAATGAAAGTAAAAGTAGTACTTAATATACTTGGAATAGTTTTATTTTGGGAAGCGGTATTAATGGTTCCATCTTTATTGATTTCAATAGCTGATAATTCCTATGAAACCATGGCATTTATTATAACAATTGCAGCAACTGCTGCAACTGGATTTATTTTGACTAGGTTTAAATCCAATAAAACAGAAATGCGAAAAAGAGAAGGGTTTGCAGCAGTAGCACTAATCTGGCTTATAATGTCATTCTTCGGTGCCCTGCCCTTTTTTTTAAGCGGGTCTATACCATCCTATATTGATGCGTTATTTGAAACAGTTTCCGGATTTACAACAACAGGTTCAAGTATAGTGCGTAATGTTGAAATAATGCCCAGGGGACTTTTGTTTTGGAGATCTTTTACTCATTGGATTGGCGGTATGGGTGTGTTAATATTTACAATGGCTTTAGTTCCATCAATAGGAGGACGTCAGGTATTTTTATTGCGCGCCGAAAGCCCGGGACCTACTCCTGGAAAATTAGTACCTAAAATTAGAGAATCATCTAAAATTTTATATATAATATATGCTGCCATGACTGCCATTCTTATTATACTATTAATAATTGCGGGAATGCCTGTCTTCAATTCATTTATTTATGGTTTTGGAACAGCTGGAACAGGTGGTTTTGCCATGGATTCTTTAAGCGTAGGAGCATATAACAGTCCATGGATTGAATGGATTATTACAATTGGAATGTTTTTATTCGGAATAAATTTTACTCTTTATTTTCTTCTTATTAAAAAAGACTGGAAAAATATTTTTAAAAATGAAGAATTCAGCTTCTATTGTACTTATGTGCTTTTAGGTATATTACTTGTTGTATTAAATATAATGCCACTATACAATTATGATCTCACGGAATCTTTAAGACATTCTGCCTTTTCAGTTTCATCTTTGGTTACAACCACAGGATTTGCTACAGTTGATTTTAACTTATGGCCTACATTTTCAAAAGTAGTACTTTTGACTTTAATGTTTTTCGGAGCTAGTGCAGGTTCTACAGGGGGAGGTTTAAAATCAATTAGAATTTTAGTACTATTTAAATCTTTATATTATGAAATTAAACATACCATTCATCCAAAATCTGTACAAAGAATAAAGATAGACGGTAAATCTATAGAGGATGATACTTTAAAAAGTATTTTTATATTCTTTTTTGCCTATGTCATAATAATTACTTTTTCAACTATAATCGTATCCTTAGATAATTTTGATTTTACAACATCATTTTCTGCGACATTAGCAACTATAAGCAATATTGGTCCTGGTTTGGAGCTTGTAGGTCCCATAGGCAATTATGCAGACTTTTCGTATTTAAGTAAAATTACATTAATTGCAAATATGATTTTAGGAAGGCTTGAAATTATTCCGATAATAGTGCTCTTCTCTCCTGAAATTTGGAAAAGAAATTAAGAGCTGGGACACACCTTGATAGACCGTCACCCTGTTGGTCATGCTATCAAGGAATATCCCCCAACATTTATAAGACCGCTTTAATTAGCAGTCTTTTTTATTGATTATTTCATCCAAAAACATCTCTGTGCGTATAAATCTATCTTTTAGCTTTTTGTCATATAAATATTTACATGTCATAAATTTATTATAAGACAAATATCTTCCTCCTATTAAGGTGGCGAAAGTGGAGGATTTATGGAGGATTTATGGAGAATTTTTTAAAAAGAATTAATTTAATATTTGCTGGTGCAATAATAATTATAATGTTAGTATCCATTTATTTAAACTTAAGCAGGACTGCTGCAACTATTGATGTTGCAGAGGATACAAATTTACAGAAAATTAAGATTCTGATAGACCCAGGACATGGAGGAATGGATCAGGGGGCCAGTGGCGATATGAAAATTGGAGAGGCCCCCATTAATTTAGCTATCTCAGAAAAACTTATGCGTTTTTTGGAGGGAAGCGGTTTTGCAGTTGAAATGACCAGGTATACGGACAGTGGTTTGTATACAGAGCTTTCAGACACCATAAGGTCTAAAAAAAATGAAGACCTTAAAAACCGAGTTGATATAATTAACGATTCGGATGCTGACTTGGTACTATCAATACATCTTAATTCATTTCCGCAAAAGCAGTACTACGGGGCACATGTTTTTTATCAAAAAAACAATGAAATAACAACAAAAATCGCTGCAGATATCATACAGGATAGTATGAAAAACATCCTAGATAAAAACAATAAGAGAGTACCACAGATTAAAAAAGATATAAAAATAATGGATGATACTAAAGTTCCACTTGTATTAATCGAGTGTGGATTCTTATCTAACAATGAGGAAGAGAGAAAATTAATATCTGATGACTATCAAGAGAAAACTGCATGGGCTATTTACCTAGGAGTCCTGAAATATTTCAATGAATTGTAAAATGCAAATATTTTTACATATTCCTTCAGTTAAATAGTTAGATAATTAAATAGTCAAACTGAAAATATTGATTAAAGCAATTAAAACACATGTAGAATTATATTTATTATTTTAGTGATTTTTATTACATTTTTCTTTAAATGTGAGAAATGTATTTTTTTTGTAATTATTATAGAAAACTAAGTGAAAATTTAATAGAATTTCCTATTTAAATGTTGAAATCTTAATAATATTGTATTATAATCTATTTAATAATACATGGAGGATGAAAATGAATTTCAGAGAAATCGAGGAATTTTTAAATAATATAAAATCTGTAATTTCATCTAAAGTAATAAGTGATTCAAATAATGAAATTTGTGAGATACATGTACTATCAGATAATAGCAGGCATTCCAAACAAATAGCCAGAGATATAAGGACTGCACTGCTTTCTCAGTTTAATACAGATATAGATTATAAAATTATCAGCGTAGCACAAGTTGATAAGAATATGTCTTTTAATTCAGATTTCAGACTTCTATACGAAGGTTACACAAATGAAACAACTTCCGACAGAATTAAAATAATAACGAGATTATCTTGGGAAGACAAAGAATTTTCCGGAGAATCTCAAGGAATGAAATCAGAAAAACAATCCTTAGTAGTGGCAGCCAAATCAACATTAGATGCAATAAGACAAGCCACAAATTTTGATTATTTCATAGTTGAAGATATTCAGTATGGCAAAATAGCCGGCCAAGATATAATACTAGTTGCAATTACACAAGTAAATAATGGCAAGGAGGATGTTTTAGTCGGAGCATCAATGATTTATAACAATAAAATTGATGCCACAATAAAGGCAACATTGAATGCAATAAACAGAAAAATCTGTTTATTAATAAAAGAATGAATGATTGGGCTGACTTACTTACAATTTTTTACAATCTAGCGAAGCGAAACCTTCCTGTTCTATTAGCGAACTGAGCAGAGAAATCTGGGGAGGGGTTCAAATGAAAAAATTAATGCCTATAATAGCATCTTTAGTAGCAATGATTTTAGCAGCAGGCGCAAACTTTACCTGGTTATAAGCAAAATTTAAAGTCAGCCCTTCATATAAAAGGATGAAAAATGATTAATAATAAGCAAAATAAAAGAACAATCATTAAACTATATACATATATATCCACTCTAACATTAGCAGCCATTTTGCTAGTATTTTATATGGCAAAAGAATACACAATTAGCGATTATGTTTTACTCGTTATTTTTTCTATATTATCAGTAATAGCTGAAACATTTTTAATTCCCTTACCCAAGGTGGGAGCTGTATCAGTAAGCTTTGCTTTATCATATTCAGCGATATTGTTGACTGATCCATTAACTGCAGCAATTATCACTGCTTTTGGTGTCACTTTTAGATTTCCTTATGTAAGTGGTAAAGGAAGAATCCACATATTTAATAACCCAATCTATAAAACATTGTTTAACATAAGCCAAAGCTTGATTAATGCAGGTATTGCTGGAATAGTTTGTTTTATATTGAATAACAAATATAGTATGGGATTTGAATTTTATAATCCACTTGCTGCAAGCGTGTCTTTGATGGTGTATTTATTATTTAATACATTTTTCATGGCACTTTTGATGTCGATACTATTAAATGAAAAGTTGTATTTTATATGGAAAACTAACTTTTTTTCTATGATGATTAATGTAGTATTGGTAAGCCTTTTAGGAATTGTAATTGCTTTTTCCTACGATAGCTATGGGGCAGGCGGAATATTATTGTTCTTCATACCTCTCATGCTTGCCAGATACACATTTAAAC
>CAZTML010000114.1:0-5671 GCA_964614935.1 uncultured Clostridia bacterium
GGAACTTTGATTCTTCCCATAACTCATCCATTTCTTTCAGAGTCATTTCTTTTAAATCTTTGGTTGAATGTTTCTCTATGTACTCAAAACGATCGATGAACTTATTGATTGTTCTATTAAGAGCAATATCAGGATTAATTTTCTCAAATCTTGCAAAATTTACAAGTGCAAACAACAGGTCACCGAACTCTTCTTCCATACTGTCAATATTTTTATTCTTGTGTTCTTCAATGAATTCCAAGAGTTCTTCTTTAATTTTTTCTACTGCCCCCTCAGCTTCAGGCCAATCAAATCCAACTTCTGCAGCCCTCTTTTGAATCTTGTAAGACCTGCTTAAAGTTGATAAGGCTTTAGGAACATTTTTCAAATTATCAGTATATGTTGTTAAATTCTTCTCTTTCAGCTTGGAGTTTTCCCAGCTTGTTAGTGCCTCTTCAGCATTTTCAGCCTTGGTATCCCCAAACACATGTGGGTGTCTTGAATACATTTTTTTGCATACATTTGTCACAACATCATTAAAGTTAAAATACCCTTCTTCGCTTCCAAGTTGTGCATGAAATACAACCTGAAATAATAAATCTCCAAGTTCTTCAACTAAATTGTCAATATCCTCATTGTCTATTGCATCTACAACTTCATAGGCTTCTTCAACAACATTTTGCCTAATTGAATGATGTGTTTGTTTCTTATCCCATGGGCATCCGTCAGGACCTCTTAACAGCTTAACGATCCTTTGCAGATTATTAACATTATACACTTTATTTTTTGATAATTCAATAGGCAAAATGCAAAAATATGTTGAAAATCCATAACTTTTTTCTTGATCGAGCATAAAAAGAGGTATATCCTTAACATTTTCTTCCAAAACGTCAATAATGAGAGTATTTACGTCTTCCGGATAGATTTCCATAAGTTTAATTTTAAGCCTGGATGCAACTTCCAAATCATAAACTTGTGTAATAATATTAAATGAATTTACATCAAATGAAAATTCATCGGCTTCGAGACAATCTAAAATTTTTATATTATTATAGTCTCCATAGCCTGAAAGCTTTAAGCACTTGTCAAGAAATGAACTTCCATCAATTATTATTGTATTTATTTCGCCTTTATATTCATTTATCAGTGTTTTTGTTACTATATCACCATAATAAGGACTTCCTGCAGTGCAGTAATTAATTTTTTTGTATTGTTTTGCTTCTTCTATTAATTTAAGTGTCATCTCCCCATAAACTTCATCGAAGGTTTCATACTTATCAAAATAATCATCAAAGCTTTCAATATTTATATTATTTCTTAATTCACTTACTATAGGGTGTCGGTCTGTCCTTGCATATGTAGGTATATTTTCAGTTAGGGCCTTGTATGCTCTAAGAGTTAAATCATCAACCCTTCCTGCCCCCAATCCTATTATTTGAATTGTGTTCATTTTATTTCCTCACAAATCTCTTTAGTTTTTCTCCTTTAGGTATTAATTCAAGATCTTCTTCTGTAATTGCCCCTGTAATAAATAAGCAAATTACATATACCGTTCCTGCTATCGCTATAGAACCTAATGTAGCTAAATTTTGGCTTCCTATAGCTGATTTTAGAAAACCGAAGGATATCCAAACGAAAACAGCCATTACTGCAGTAGATAACAAGGTTCTTGAAGATACCTTTATTAGGTTAATTTTAATTTTGGTTTTGTTTATATCACGCAAGTTAAAAATAGCTACAAAGAAATATGCAACAGTGGTACTTATTGCTGCCCCCTTAATATTTATACTTGGCATTCCAATCAGTATATAAGATAAAATTGCCTTTATAACCAAGCCTATGCCTAAATTTTTAACAGGATGAAACTGTTTATTTATAGACTGGAGTATGGCTGTAAAAGCCTGAACCAATGTTAAGAAAATTACACCTATTGCTAGTATTTCCAAAAGTGCTCCGGAACTTGCATGTTTTGCCGAACCAATTGATGGATAAAGCAATGCTATTATGGGTTCTGCTAACATAAATAAACCTATACCAGAAGGAAGACCTATAATTAAAGACATTTTCACGCCTGCATTTGCAGTTGAATTTAACGCGGTTCTTTGTTTTTTAGTAAATGCATCTGTAATCGCAGGAACTAAGCTCATAGCCACAGCTGTGGAAAATACCTGAGGGAAATTGATTAAGGTTTGAGCTGTCCCGCTTAATTCACCAAACATATCTGTATATTCTTCTACAGTATACCCTATAGCTGCAAGTCGATTTGAAACTATAAGCGAATCCATGTTTCCCATTAAAGGTGCGATTGAGGCACCAATGGTTATGGGGATTGCAATATATAATAGACTTTTTACAATATAAGGTGTCGGCTCTATTTTATTGTTTTTTGATGTAGTAATTTCTTTAGAAGACTTCTTTTTATTGAATATAAACATTATATAAATTGTAACTAGGGCAGCAAGGCTTCCAGCTGAAGCACCAAAAGTGGCACCTGCAGCAGCCTCTTCCAAACCTCTTCCTACCAATGCATATGCTAAGTACAAACCTACTGCCACTCTAAATATTTGCTCTACTATTTGAGATACGGCAATTGGAGTCATGTTCTGCATTCCTTGGAAAAATCCTCTATAGGCTGATAACAAAGGGACTGCAAATAGGGCAGGAACCAGCGCTAACATAGAGTAATAGGATCCCGGATAACCAAGAAATGTAACAAGATCCCGTGCAAATATAAGTACAAAAATAGATGAAACAAATCCGATTAAAAACAAACCCCATCTTGATATTTTATATACCTGGTAGGCTCCTTGGTAATTACCTAAGGCTCTTCTTTCTGATACCATCTTTGCAATAGCTGTTGGGAATCCTGCCAGGGACACTACAAGAAGTAAATTATATATGTTATAGGCAGGTTGATATAACCCCATTCCTTCCGTTCCTATTAAATTTGTTAGAGGAATTCTGTAAACAGCTCCTAATATTTTTACCAACAACCCTGCAATGCTTAATATTGCAGCACCCTTAATAAAATTTTCCTTTGACATATTTATTCCTTTCTTACGTTAAACAATTTGAGGACATTCCTCTTACATTCAGAGACTCAAATACGGGGACATTCCTTCGACTGTGTCCCCATACCTATAATAATCTGATTTAGTTTATCACAGTTTATTATTCTTTTAAAGAGAAATTTGTAAATTTCAAAATAAAATGATATATTCTATATGTTATTTTTATGATATAATTTGGTTAGTAATAATGATTAATAAATACAAGTCATGGGTTTGTCATCCTGGGCGATAGCGAAGGATCTCATCTTTTAAATAATGAGATTCTACACCTACGGTTCATAATGACACGGGTTACGCCCTTTATTTATAGCAATGGCATCGCGAACGGCTGTTGATAGCAATGTCTATTGTAGTGAATTTGGGGACATTCCTCTTACCCCTGAGACTATCGCATAAGTAGAGGTGTGTCCCCGTACATATTAATAAGGAGCTTTTATGGAAAGTCTGAAAGGAACAATTATTGAAACTATTTTTAGGAACAATGAAAATGGATACACTGTTGCTTTATTAGAAGCAGAAAATGAAGTTATAACCATAACAGGTGTTTTTGGCACTGATGTAGCAGGCGAAAATATAGAAGTGTTTGGGAGTATGGTAAAACATCCCAAATACGGCCAACAATTTCAGGTAGATATATATAATACAATACTGCCAACAGGTCTAGACCAAATTGAAAGCTATTTGGCATCGGGTTTAATTAAGGGTGTTGGTAATTATACTGCTAAAAAGATTGTGGAAGCTTTTAAAGAAGATACTTTTGACATAATTCAGAACCATCCTGACAGGCTTACAGAAATAGAAGGAATAGGCGAAAAAAAGGCAACTATGATAGCTAACAGCTTTCAAGAACAAGCTGATGTAAAAGAGATAATGATGTTTTTACAAAATCATAAAATAAGTACAAACTACAGTATTAAAATTTATAAGGAATATGGCAAAGATACAATTGCTGTCATAAAGGAAAACCCTTATAGGTTAGCGGAAGATATTTACGGTATAGGTTTTAAATTATCAGATAAAATAGCATCATCATTAGGGGTTGAAAAAGATTCCCCTTACAGGATATCTTCGGGTATTAAATATGTTTTGACAGAATATGCAACAAGGGGTCATACATATGTACCATATGATGTTCTTGTGAACAATGCCGCTAGCCTTCTTGAAACGACTATAGAAAATACTGAAAATGAGTTGAGAAACATGGCTTTTACAGGTAATATTCACATTGAAACAATTAACTCCCGGTCTGTAGTCTACTATCTTCCCTACCATATGGCAGAAGTAAATGTATGCAAAAATTTAATAAATCTAGCAAGGACAGATTTTGATATCACAAAGGACCAAGTCCTTGAATATATGGAAATGGTAGAAGATAACGCCATTACCCTTACAGATATGCAAAAGGAAGCCATAATCCAGTCTATATTAAATGGTATTACAGTTATTACAGGTGGACCGGGAACAGGAAAAACAACAATTATCTTGTCAATAATTGAAATATTTGAAAGGATGAATAAGAAAGTTCTACTTTGTGCGCCAACAGGTAGGGCAGCTAAGCGGATAACTGAATCTACCGGAAGAGAAGCAAAAACTATTCACCGTCTCTTAGAATATGCTTATGGGGAAGATGACAGCAATTTAGCTTTTAATAAAAATGAAAACTCTCCCTTAGATTGTCATGCAGTCATAGTCGATGAAATGTCTATGGTCGATATCTTGCTTATGAATAATTTACTTAAGGCCCTGAAAAGGTCTACCAGACTTATAATGGTGGGTGACGTTGACCAGTTGCCTTCTGTGGGTGCAGGCAATGTATTATCTGATATTATTAAATCAAATACAATAAAAACAATAAGACTTGATATGATTTTCAGACAGTCACAAGGAAGCATGATTGTTCAAAACGCCCATGCTATAAATAAGGGAAGCTTTCCAATAATAAATAAAAAAGATTCTGATTTTTATTTTATGAGGGAAAATAACACTAAAAAAGTTGTAGATCTAATAGTAGACTTATATAAAAACCGTCTACCTTCTAAATATAGTTTGAATCCTATGGAGGATATACAAGTCCTTTCTCCCATGAAGAAAGGAGATGCAGGAGTTATTGAGCTTAATAAAAAAATTCAAGCAGCTATAAATCCTCCTTCAAAATTAAAAAAGGAAAAAACATTCGGCAAATACACCTTCCGTGCAGGGGATAAAGTAATGCAGATAAAAAACAATTACCAATTAGAATGGAAATTGGCAGATAACGACTTTATCACAGGTGAAGGTCTTTATAATGGTGATATAGGAATTATTTTGTTTATTGATGAAACAAACCAAGAATTACACGTTTTATTCGATGATGAAAAAGAAGTTGTATATTCCTTTAATCAATTGGATGAATTAATACTGGCATATGCTACAACAGTACATAAAAGTCAAGGAAGTGAATTTCCCGTTATAATTATGCCCCTGGTATGGGGGCCTCCAATGCTGCAAACAAGGAATTTATTCTACACTGCCATAACAAGAGCAAAAAAATTAGTAGTCCTTGTAGGCCAAGAAAAATACATGGGAGACATGATTGAAAACAATAAAATTGATAAGCGTTTCTCAGCACTTGATTACAGGCT
>CAZTML010000115.1:0-5642 GCA_964614935.1 uncultured Clostridia bacterium
AATAATATGAATTATCCAAGTCAATTGTTAAATTTATTTTCCCTGTTCCAAGTTCTATGTCTTTAACATAAAAATCTTCAACAAAATCATTTTCTTCCGAGAATATATTTTCTGCATTAAAGTCGCTTAATTTACAACAGTCTTCAAAATCATCTTTAAGTATGTTGATTAAGTCTTTCTTCATTGAATAATCATATGATAGTCCGTCAAACCATCTTGGAAGGTCTACATTGATTTCCTTGATGGGGAATTCATATAGGACATTTTCCAACACATCTTCAATATCATCTGTCTGTAAATTCATACAGTCAACAATCAATACAGGTGCATCATATTTTTCTTTTAACTGCACAGATAAAGCTTGAGTATTTTCATTGTTTGGATGAGTAGTATTTAAAATAATAACAAAAGGCTTATTAATTTCTTTAAGCTCCCTCACTACCCTCTCTTCTGCCATAATGTAATTATCTCTGTTTATTTCAGTGATGCTTCCGTCAGTTGTTACTAATACTCCAATTGTTGAATGGTCGTTAATTACTTTTTTTGTTCCAATTTCCGCCGCCTCTGCAAAGGGTATGGGTTCTTCATTCCAGGGAGTACTAACAAGCCTTGGCACTTCGCCTTCCATATTCCCGATTGCACCGGGAATCATATACCCTACACAGTCTATAAGTCTTAACTTAGCTTTAATGTTATTGTCAAATGTCACAGCCACTGCTTCGCCGGGTACAAATTTCGGCTCTGTAGTTGTAACAGTCTTGCCTGTACCGCTTTGAGGCATTTCATCTTTCGCCCTTTCCTTAGTATATTCATCTGTTATATTGGGCAGCATTACACTTTCTGAAAACTTTCTTATAAATGTTGATTTACCGGTTCTTACCGGCCCCACAACTCCAAGATATATCTCACCCTTGGTCCTTTTAGCTATATCTTCATATATATCTAAATTAGTGATAATAATCCCTCCCCTTGCAAATATGCACTATCGTATACAATTAATTTATATGCCTTGTTCAACTTCTTTATTCCAAAAAAATAAAAAAAGAGAAAAGCTTTCTATAGCTTTTCTTCTTTTTTATCTCTTAGCATTAATTTATTTACTGTTTCTTTTACATCTGCATTGTTTTCCAGAACGTCGTACATGGCATCTACTATGGGCATATCTACATTTAATTTTTTAGATAGTGCGTAGGCTGCATATGTAGTTGGAATTCCTTCTACAACCATTCCGATTTTTTTTATTGCTTCATCTTTTGTTAAGCCTTGACCTATGAGGTAGCCTGCATTCCAGTTTCTTGAATGTTTGCTAGTACAGGTAACTATCAGGTCTCCAATTCCAGACAGACCATAAAATGTATGTACATCTGCTCCCATTGCAATTCCAAGCCTTGCTATCTCTACTATTCCCCTGTTCATAAGGGCTGCTTTTGCATTATCTCCGTAACCAACTCCATCAGATATACCGGCTCCGAGGGCTATTATGTTTTTAAGAGAGCCTCCAAGTTCTGCACCGATTACATCATCATTTGTATAAACTCTGAAATACTCTGACATAAACATATCTTGGATTTCCTCTGCTAAATCTTTATTTTCACAGGCAATTGTTATTGCAGTAGGTAACGACAAGCCAACTTCCTCAGCATGTGAAGGACCCGATAAAACTGCAAATGTACAATTTTTAGTTTCTTCTTTTACAATTCCTGAAACTAAGTTCATAGTTCCTATTTCAATACCCTTAGATGCATTTATGATGATTTTATCGTCTTTGTATTCGTCATTTATTTGCTTTAGCACTCCCCTTACCATTTGAGTAGGTACTACCAATAACAAAATTTCCGCATCCTTAGCAGCTTCATTTATATTTGAAGTAAATACTATATTATCAGGTATTTTTACATTAGGTAAATATTTTTTGTTAACTTTTGTCTCGTTTAATTCTTTGCATTGATTTTCATCTCTTAGCCACACTCTAACATTATGGCCGTTTTCTGAAAGAAGTTTAGCAAGGGCCGTACCCCAACTTCCTCCTCCAAGAAGTGTTATATTTTTATTCAAAAGCTCATCTCCTAAAATTTATTTTCATTTCCCTTTATCAGTCTTTTTATATTATCCTTGTGCCTGTATATAGACATACTTGCAACAAAAACAGTAAATAAGAAAAGGTCCCAAGTCATTGGTCGAATAAATAGTATTGAAACCAATGGCACAGAGGCCATGCCTAAAATAGAACCCATTGATACGGTTCTTGTAAAGATAATAATTATTACACCTATAATAACACATATAAGCGTAAGTTTTAAATTAACAAATACCATTACACCTATGGTAGTGGCAACTCCCTTTCCTCCTCTAAAATTAAGGAAAACCGGCCAGTTATGGCCTATTATTACGAATGCTCCTGCTAAATAAGCCCCTGTCTGTCCTAATAAGTATCTACCTAGAATTACTGCAACTACACCTTTTAAAACGTCTCCCAGGAAAACAAAAATACCTATTTTTTTGCCAAATGCCCTTATGGCATTTGTAGTACCTGCATTGCCACTCCCATAGTCTCTAACGTCTTTTTTAGTTAATAATTTTCCAAGTATATAGGCAAATGAAATATTGCCTATAAAATAAGCACTTATTACTAATAATATGTATTTCATGATTCCTCCAAGCTTTTTGTCATCCTGAACTTAGTGAAGGATCTCATCTTTATAACCTGAGATTCTTCGAGCCGCGCTCTCAGAATGACACGGGCTTCGCCCTCAGATACTATCCCATTACAAGGTGTGTCTCAATAACTTATCATCCTCTATAACTTTTTTTCGCTTCTATTTCTAAATTCTATAACAATTGGTGTTCCATTATATTCAAAAGCTTCTCTTATTTTATTTTCAATATATCTTTCATAAGAAAAATGAACAATTTCTTTATCATTTACAAAAATTAAAAACTTAGGTGGATTTACTGCAACCTGAGTTCCATAAAATATTTTAAGCCTCTTGCCTTTTACAGTTGCAGGCTGATTCATTAAAACTGCCTCTGTAAGAATATCATTTAACACTCCAGTTGAAATTCTTAGATTTCTAAAGCTGTATATTTCATCTACTGCGTCGAGTATTTTATTAACTCTCTGGCCTGTAAGTGCTGATACAGTCATTATGGGTGCATATGAAGCATAAGCTAATTTTTGTCTTATATCGTTTGTAAACTCCTTGAATGTTTTATTGTCCTTTTCAATAAGGTCCCATTTATTCACAAGAATAAGCATACCCTTGTTACTATCATGAGAATATCCTGCTATTCTTATATCCTGGTCAGTTACTCCCTTGTCTGCATCTATTACTAAAATACAAATATCTGCTCTTTCTACAGCAGTAAAGGCCCTTAGTACACTGTATTTTTCAACAGATTCTAAAACCTTGCTCTTTTTTCTGATTCCTGCTGTATCAATTAAAGTATATTTATTGCCATTACTTTCAAATTTAGTATCTATTGCATCCCTGGTTGTTCCCGGAATATCGCTAACAATTACTCTGTCTTCTCCTATTATTCTGTTGATTACAGAAGATTTTCCCGCATTTGGTTTACCGATAACAGCAATTTTTATACTGTCATCCTCTTCTTCAGTATTCATTGTTTCATCAAATTTTGAAATAATTCCATCTAACAAGTCACCTATTCCCAAAGCTTCAGAAGAAGATATGGAAACAGGATCTCCAAGTCCCAGGTTATAAAACTCGTAAATGTTATCTTCATCTACAAATCTATCCATTTTGTTTACAACAAGAATTATTTCTTTATTTGCCTTACGAAGCATCTGCGCTACTTCAATATCATCAGCAGTCACACCCTGCTTGCCGTCTACCATAAAAAGGACAACATCAGCCATGTCTATAGCTATTTCAGCTTGAATTCTCATTTGTGAAAAAATTGTGTCCGTTGAGTTTGGTTCAATTCCCCCAGTATCTATTAAGGTAAAATAATTATCCAGCCATTCACATTCAGCATAAATTCTATCTCTTGTTACACCTGGAGTATCTTCCGTTATGGATATCCTTTTTCCTGCTATTCTATTAAAAAGTGTCGACTTCCCAACATTTGGTCTGCCAACTATTGTTACTATAGGTCTTCCCATTTCTTCCTCCGCTTATTTAACCATTAAACTAAGTAAAGAATCGCCTTCTACTTCGCAAACTTCTACCTTAGTATTTAATTCTTTTTCCAAATCTGCTATCACTATATCGTCTAGCATTACAAGATTATCATTTATCATATTTCTTGGCAAAATAATATTTTTATAATTTTTATCCTTAAGTTGCTCAATAATATCTTTTCCCGTTGTAAGTCCTGATACGGTTATTCTGTCACCAAAATAATTATTTGTAATTTTAACAACATTTATTTTTACATTTACCCTTTTCATTATCATCTCTGCAATTTCAACCATCAATTCATAAGCTGCTACACCTGTCACTAGAGTAACTTCTTCTTTTAACACTTCTTTATATTTAATGCTATCTAAGCTTTCTTTAATCTGGCTTTTGAAGAGCCTACACATGCCTATTCCGTTTTCTAATTGGTCAAAGTCTTCGTAGTCTTCATAAGATGGATAGTCATTACCACTTAAAATGTAGAATTCATCAGCTATAAAAATAAACCTGGTGCCTATTTTTTTAAGCAGATCATTTTGTAGTTTAGTAACCTGGCTAACTACTTCTGATGCACTTACCTTGTCAAAGGCTTTAAGGTCTATTAGCTTTTCCCTGTGTTTTGTTAGACCTACAGGAACAACAGCAACGCTCCTAAGTCCCGGATGAAGTGAAGACAAATCATTAATAGTCTTATTAAGCTGGTCCTTGTCATTTACATCTCTTACAAGCACAATCTGGCAATCTACTGTTATATTAGCATCAATAAGCTTCTTTAAATATTCAAGGATATCCATATCCTTATCATTGCCCATCATATACTTTCTAAGTTCAGAGTCAGTTGTGTGAACAGATACCTTTATGGGGCTGATTCTATACTTGATAATTCTGTCTATTTCATCATCAGATAAATTTGTGAGAGTTATAAAATTGCCATATAAAAAAGACAGCCTTGTGTCGTCATCCTTTACATAAAGTGTTTTCCTCATGCCCCTTGGCATTTGGTCAATAAAACAAAATATACATTTATTTGAGCATACCTTTATATTGTCCATAAGAGGGTTTTCAAATACAATACCGATATCTTCATCGTATTCTTTTTCAATTTCAAGCTCCCAAATTTCTCCGTCTTTCTTTTTTATTTCAAAAAATACTAGGTCATCTGAAATTTGATACTTATAATCTATGTAATCTTTAATTTGGGAATTGTTTACTGTTAAAAGCTCATCCCCTGCTTCTATTTCTAATTCTTCTGCTATAGAGTTTTTTAATACTTTGACAATTATATTTTTCATAAATTTATCCTTTTTTCAATGTTTAGCACATTTATCATAAGTGCAAAAGGTTATCCTTTTGCTTCACACCTATACAATGTTCTCCCAGCCGTCCAAAGCTTTGCTTTGCCTATGGTGTGAGGTCATTATATTATATCATATGACAACAATCAACTGCAATCTTATTTTTTCATGCTAAACGCAAGGTAACTCCGAGTAACTCCAGGGACGG
>CAZTML010000116.1:0-5601 GCA_964614935.1 uncultured Clostridia bacterium
CTGTTTATGGTAATATTGACTAAAGACAAAAATAAGGGCGCCAGCCCGTGTCATTCTGAGCCGCAGGCGAAGAATCTCTTTTTATGATTGTTAAAATATCATTGCAAAAATACATAAATATGGTAAAATAATCTAAATAGGTAGTAACAGGGTATAGCTGAACCATCCTAATGAAAGGAGGAAATACTCTTTCAACAAGGAGGTGAAGCTAATGTCAACATACGAAGCTATTTCGCTAATGATTGCATTTGCAATTTTAGTAGTAGCAATAGTAAGACAAAAAAAGTAAAAACCCTGTTCTCGGCGGGGTTTTTACATTAAATAATTAACATCGTGTCAGCTATGCCGACTACCTATTTATCTTATTCAAATTATACCATATTTATACATGTAAATCAACAAAAATTTAAGCTTTAATTTTTGGAGTAGGTTTTTGTTATTAAATATTAAGGGTCTCAGCCCGTGTCATTCTGAACCGCAGGTGAAGAATCTCAGGTTTTAAAAGATTATTAGGAGTACCTATGATAAAAAACAAAAAATATTTATACGGATTAAAAATTATTGTATTAATTATTTTATTTTTATCTGCACTATATTTTGAAAATACACAAGAAGAGAGATTAATAGTGCTGGTTCTTATTTTTGTGTTTTTTTTAGCCAATAATATATCTAAATATTTCATTAAAAATCAAAATAAACTCTTCATATTATTTCTTATTGATATTGGACTCATTTATATATTGGAATCAAACTCAAGACTTTTAATAAATTACTTTTTCCACTCATTTTATATAATAATCTTCCTTGAAGCATCTCTTACCTTACAACTGAAAAAAGGGCTAATAATAGGAATTATAACGGTAATTATTTCTATGATAAAATACATATATTTAGTATATTACAAATTCAATTTAGCCAACGTTTCTCAGATGCTTTTTTTCCTTATGGTAAATATAATGATTTTGCTTATCGCAGCATTTGCACAGCATTCAAAAGAAGAAAAAGAAAAAAAGGATACTCTTTATAAGGAACTTTTAGATACTCACAAGCAATTGAAAGAATACACCCATGAGTTAAACAGACTTTCTGTAATAGAAGAAAGAAACAGGATAGCAAGAGATTTACATGATACCTTGGGACACAATATGACGGCCTTGATAATGCAGCTTCAGATGACCGAACATTACACTAATACTAATAAGGAAAAATCAATGGAACTGCTTAATAACTCTATAGTTACAGCAAGGGAAAGCTTATCAGCCATAAGAGAAGTTGTTGAAACATTAAGAGGAAAAGAATCTTCCTTGTCTCCTGAAAAGGCTATACATACTTTAATAAAAGAATTTTCCAAAAAAACCGGCGCCGAAATCGATTTAAATGTAGAAGGAGAAATATCAAACAATTCAGATAATGGTGTTAATTCAGCCTTATACCACATATTGCAGGAAGGAATGACAAATGCAATAAGGCACGGTAATGCATCTAAAATTTGGATAAATTTAAATTATTACGATGAAAATATTTACTTTAACATTAAGGATAACGGAGTGGGGGCTATTGTATTTGCTGAAGGTTTTGGGATGAAAGGAATAAAAGAAAGGGTTGAATTTTTTGGGGGCAAAGTCGAATTTAAATCACAAGATGGTTTTGTTATAGATGGATTCATTAAAACATGAGATTCTGGGATTCTTCACCTAGGGTTCAGAATGACACGCTGCTTCGCAGCTTATTCATAGCAATGACAAATACATTATTGCTTATTTACATATGAAGGGGGATAAAAGTGATTAAATTACTATTAGTTGATGACCAGGATATTTTAACAGAAGGACTTAAATTAATACTTGGAGTAGAAGATGATATTGAGGTTGTAGGCACTGCAAACAACGGTAAAAAAGCGTACGAATTATGCAGAATAAGAAAACCAGACCTCGTTCTTATGGATATACAAATGCCTGAATTAAATGGTGTTGAAGCAACCGCAATGATTAAAAAGGATTTTCCCCATATTAAAATAATAGTACTTACAACATTTAACGATGATGAATATATTTATGAAGCCTTAAAAAATGGTGCATCAGGGTATTTGTTGAAAGACACTTCTCCTACTGAAATTTTAAATGCAGTACGTATTGTCCATGATGGAGGTGCACTGATTCAATCAGAAGTTGCTGTAAAAGTTCTGGACAGGTTTTCACAGTTAGCAAATGATACTGTGGATAAACATATTGATCCAAAGTCTGAATTGTTAACAGATAGGGAAATTGAAATATGCCGCTTAATTGGAGAAGGTAAAAATAATCAGGAAATTGCAGAGGATTTATTTTTGAGCCAGGGAACAGTTAAAAACCATATAACGAGGGTTTTAGAGAAGTTAGACTTGCGAGATCGTACTCAGCTGGCTATTTTCACTATAAAAAATGATTTATAATTGTCATTGATATGAATAAAGGGCGTAGCCCGTGTCATTTTGAGAGCGCAGCTCGAAAAATCTCAAGTTCTAAAAGATGAGATCCTTCGCTTGCGCTCAGATACATTAGTGGTATTCATATCAATGACATTTTTTATATAAGAAGTGCCAAAAGTCATACTATAATTCTAAAACAAAGTGATTTAAGATACTATTATTTTTCTTATATTTTTAATATTATAAAATCAGAAATAGTAGATTTGTCATTTATTGCGGATCATTTATCAATTTTTAAAATATGAGATCCTTCGCTATCGCCCGGGATGACAAATTCTTCAGAAAGGGAAAAATATTGGAGGAATTAAAATGAAAAGAAAAATAACAATTATATTAACCTTATTACTTATATCGCTAATGTTGTTGACAGCATGCAATACAAATAACCTAGCAGAATATAAAAAAGCATTTGATAAAACAGAAGGGATTACAAAGGGTCAGACACTAGGTGAATTTACCATAACAACGGAAATTAATCAGGATGGCTTGACTGCAGAGGAAATGAAAGAACTTAACTATGTTAAGGATATGGAAAGCTCTTTCAGTGTAATGTTTGATGAGTCGGCTGAAAAGAAAATCATTAGGAATTATATGAACTTTGGAGGATTGGGATATGATTTTGAAGTTTATATAAATAGGGAAGAAATGTCCCTAAAGCTTCCAGTTGTGGGTAAGTATCTGAGAATTGATGAAAAAATGATTTCAGAAAATGAAGAATATTATCATGCAGGAGCTAAAATAATTTCTGATGGGACAAAGACAGAATTTACAAAAAAGTGGCTTAGCTTAATGAACCAGGAAGATGTATTTAAGGGAAAAAATATAGTTCTTACAACCCCTGATGGAGAAGTGAAAACCACTGAATATACAATTAAACTAAATGATGAGCAATTAAAGACTTTGGTAAAAGATAGTGCAGAAATTTTACTTAAAGATGAAAGTCTTAAAGCATTTTATGAAAAAAATATTAATATAAATACAGGAACAGAAGAAATAGTGAATAAAAGCTTTGAAGAATTTATTAATGATATCCTAAGGGGTGCAGAAGAATTCAATGTAGAAAATTTCAGCTATAAAGCCCTAGTTGATATTGACGGATACATTGTAAATCAAATTATTGATATTTCATTAAAAGCAATTGATGCTCAAAGAGAGGGAGTAATTGGGATTCATTATAATCTTGATATTAAAACTTGGGATATTAACAAGGATCAGAATTTCGAATTCCCTGTTCTTACAGATGATAATACAATTAACACTGACGAAATGAAAGAAAATATGCCAGCTGGAATGGAAGACTATTTCAGCAAGGTAAACTAGGGGGTGCATCATGTTAAAAATTGAAAATTTATATAAAAGTTTTGGAAATATAAACGCAGTAGACGGCATAAGTTTTGAAGTAGAAAAAGGCGAGGTCTTTGGCCTTTTAGGACCAAACGGTGCCGGGAAATCAACAACGATTTCAATTATTTCAACCCTGATACCTGCCACAAAGGGAGAAATACTCTTCGAAGGGGAAAGTATATTTAAAAACCCTAAAAATTTAAGACAAAAATTGGGGGTTGTTCCTCAAGACCTTGCCCTCTACCCAACATTGACAGGATATGAAAATTTAAGATTCTGGGGAAACTTATACGGACTTAAAGGTTCAGAACTAAAAAAAAGAATAAATGAAGTAGCAGATATTATCGGCTTAAACGGCAGATTAAAGGATAAGGTTGAAAAATACTCAGGAGGAATGAAGAGAAGGCTCAATATCGGGGCAGCACTTCTTCATAAGCCAGACCTTCTCATAATGGATGAGCCAACTGTAGGCATTGACCCTCAGTCCAGGTCACATATATTAGATACAGTCTTGAAATTAAGGGATGAAGGTATGACAATAATATACACCACCCACTACATGGAAGAAGCTGAAGATCTTTGCACCCGTATTTGTATAATGGATGAAGGTAAAATTATTGCATCTGGAACGAAGCAGGAATTAGTGGAATTGGTGAAAGAGAAAACTCAGATGAATATTAAGTTAGATAAGATTAGCGAAAAAATGCCGGAGGTATTCAAAGGAATTCCTGGGGTTACTGAAGCAAGAATCAACGATGATACAGTAATCTTGTTTGGCCAAAATGGAGATATGCTTCTTGCTGATATAATATCTAAGGTTTCAGAAGAAAAGTCCAAAATACAATCAATAGACATTCAAAAGCCAAATTTAGAAGCTGTTTTCCTCCACCTTACCGGGAAAGCTTTAAGGGATTAAGGTGACTTATGAAGATATTAAGTATCATCTTAAAAGATTTAAAAACCATCTTAAGTGATAAACAGGCGTTAATAGTTACCATGCTCATGCCCTTGATTATTATGACTATATTAAGCATGGCATTAAAGGGTTCCTTTATGAGTAGCGACGATATTGAAATAGAAGAGATAGAGGTAGCTGTTGTAAAAAATTATGATGAAGTAGCAGATTCGCAAATGATTAATAAAAACTTGAAGGACTTATTGAACATTGATCTTGCAGAAGTTGAAATTAATCCGGAGGAAATATTCTTTGAAGACTTCTTAGGAAGTGAAGAAGTTGCAAAACTGATAAATTACAGGATTGAAGACGAAAAAAGAGCCTTGGAACTCTTAAATGAGGGCGAAATTTCAGCTATAATAATTCTTCCTGAAAAATATATTTACAATATGAAAATTAATTTTCTCACACCTTTTAGGAACAATGTAGATATTAAAATTCTTACTCATCCTGACAGGTCAATTGACGGCCAAATAGTAAATTCCGTGATGGATGCTTATTCAAATATTATGTCATCAATTATCATAGGCAAAAATGTACTTATTGAATCAGCATCTGCCAATGATATAGGAGGTCAAGGATTTGATAATATTGACCAGGTAATAGAAGGTATGACCTCCATGATGGAAGGAATAAATGTGAAGATTAAAAATGTAACTGTAGAGGGCAGAAGGTCCATAAAAAGCTCTGAATACTATGCAGTAGCAATGATGGCAATGTTTATTCTTTTTGCTGCAGGTCAAGGAGGCAGAATGCTTTTGGAGGAAAAAGACAATCAAACTTATCAAAGGATGGTTATTGCAGATGTTTCAAGAGCCCATATTTTGACAGGTAA
>CAZTML010000117.1:0-4357 GCA_964614935.1 uncultured Clostridia bacterium
CCAATTTTAATTATAACGAACTTAAATGTTTTTGTCCATAGATTTACAAGATAATTAACTGAACTTAGCTTATTCACAAAACAGTTTATCCTGCAGTCTCATTAACCAAAATATTTGCTCCCTCTTGCCGCATATTTTGAGAATTCGTTGCAAATGACCTACCAACCATTTTTTGAAAAAGACTCAAAAAATGGGGTTAGGGCATCTTCAATTTCGTCATTTAATATGTCAGTTATAAACATATGACCTGGTGCATGTGTTATTACAATCTCAGGCTTTGCAAATTCTATTGCAGCTTGAGGAGTAACTCCACAGGCCCAAAATACAGGTACTTCACCTTCTTTAATTTCTACTGGATCACCATAATGTGGTTTATTAATATCCTTAATTCCAATTTCTTCAGGATTGCCATAATGGATAGGTGCTCCATGAACATGAGGAAATCTTCCTGTTATGTCGTAGGCTCTTTGTACATCTTCTAGCTTTATAGGCCTCATGCTTACTACATATGGACCTTTGAAAATTCCTCCAGGCTTACATTGAATATTTGTTTTATACATTGGAACATTGCAGCCCATGGTTATATGCCTTATTTCGATCCCTTCTTTAATCAATGCCTCTTCAAAAGAAAAACTACAACCTATGAGAAAACATACAAAATCATCCCTCCAATACTTTTCGGCATTATAAGTTTCATCTGTCTTAAGACCATTTTCATATATGAAATACTTTGGAATATCACTTATAATGTTTGCATTTTCAGCCGTAGTTTTTGTAGTAAAGATTCCAGGCTCCGTAATCTCTAATACGGGGCAAGGTTTAGGATTGTTTTGTGCAAATAATTTAAAATCATCTGCATATTTTTGGGGTAATATAACTAAGTTAGCTTGGGCATAACCACTGGATATACCTGCTGTAGGACTAGTGATCTTTTCTTCTCTTATTAATTTTCTAACTTCCTTTGGAGATAGATTCCTGTAAGTAATTTATATCATTCCCTTCAATTATAATTTATGCGTAAGTTTTTCTCATTTCTCTCTCGGAGAATTCTTTTAATTTATTAAAAACATTAAAGTTTTCTTCGTAAGAAAGTCCATCAATAGTTGTTTCATTTATTTTAGTGCATCCATCAACAGCTCCTGCTTTTACAACTTCCTTTATCATTTCCTCATATTCATATTCATCAAGCATGAATGAAGTCTTATTTAATATTGATAAGCCAGCACAAATTCCAAAAGCCCCCCAGTTAGAAACCCCTGCCACAATAAGATTATCAGTTTCGAACTGAGCACAAATAAGCTCTCCCTTATTTACATACTTCTCTACAATATCCTTTATTTTTCCCATACCAACTTCGTTTCCACCATCACCAATTGCTGATGTAGGAATATTATTCTCTTTAGCCTTAATAAAAAGCAAATCCGTATTTGGACAATAATCAGTAATATCATCCCCATACATGGAGTAGCATTTATTATCTTTACTTCTACCAGGACGCTCTATTGCAATAATATGATCCGGTTTATATTTACTTATTATTTCACTTGATTGTCCATCTATACTTTCTTCTTTAACAATATAAATATCTGATTTAAGCTGTAAACTTTGTGCACCAGCCCTAATTAGAGCTTCTGAAAAATTGTCTGTTACAATGATTATCTCCTTATTTAATTTTTCAAGGGCATATGCCAAGGCCAAAGCTCCAGGTGGTCCATCAGTTTCCCCTACTCCTGCTGATTTTACAGGGAATCCAGTTACAATTACGATAGTCTGACTTTCGTTTAGTGAATTTACACAGGCCTCCATCTGACCATGTAACTTTACTTTACTAAGGCCCCTGTTGCCTAAGTTATACTGTATTATTTCCTCTATTTCATCAAATTCATTCAAATGGCTCACTCTTTTGAAATTTCTCGTACTAGTGCTCTTCAATTACTAGATCTCCTTTATTGGTTAGTTAACATAATGCGAGTTATTAAACATAAGGTAATTTATGTTAATCTACTTTTTCTACCTTTACATTATACATTGTATCATTTATTTTAAGATTATAGTTTTTTATTTGAAAATTATTTTTGTTACTTAATGACATTTTTAATGAATCAAAGCTTTCTTCTAATTGTCTATATAGGTCTTGGGCTTCCTTAAGGTTTACTTTCTCAAACAAAATTTTATCTCCAGGCTTAGCTTGTGCTAACTTAGGCAAATCAACAGATATAACATTAGCTATCTTAGTATAGCCGCCTGTTGTCTGCCTGTCGGCCATCATGATTATGGGATTTCCCTTGCTTGGAACCTGAATAGCACCCATAGTAATACCATCAGATATAATGTCTGCACTTTCCTTATGTTCAATTACCGGGCCTTCTAAGGTATAACCCATTCTATCGCTATTAGTAGTAACGCTGTATTCATTAGATAGTAGGGTTTCAATGCCTTCATTTGTAAATGCAGTATCTTGAGGTCCTAAAAGAATTCTTAATTTTATCTTATCACTGCCATAATTATAAAAATTATTCGATTGTCTTCTTAAATAATTACACGACTCCTGTATGTCTCCAATATTTAAAATATCTCCCGCCTTTAAAGCCCTCCCCCTATAGCCTCCTATTCCCGCTTTAAGGAAGGTAGACTTGCTTCCCATAACTAGGGGTATGTCAATACCATGAGCAAAGGCAAGATAAGACCTGCAGCCTTTTTTAATTTCTTTAAAAGATAGTATGTCTCCTGAACTTACAGCAACACTTTTATTCATGGAAATCGGAATATCATTTATTGCAGGTTTAAAGTCTCCTCCGGTTATTGCAATTACAGTAGGGCTTAAGAATTCTATCTCAGGACCAACTAAAGTTATTTCAAGCAAGCCTTCATTTTCATCGTTACCTGATAGAATATTTGCTAACCTTGCAGCAACATAATCCATTGCTCCTGATACTGATAGGCCATACTGCTGGAAACCATATCTACCTAAATCCTGTACTGTAGTCATTAAACCGGGACTAATGATTTTAATTTGACCCATGCTATACACCTCCTTTTCGAGATAACTTATATTCATAGGTGTTGTTTTTTACTTCTTCCCTTATCCTCATATATTCAGCTTCATCAATACTCCTAAAAACAATATAGTTTCCTGATTTAAGCAATATAGGGTTATCTCTCAAAGGATTAAAAAGTTCTACAGGAGTGGTCCCTATGAGTTGCCACCCACCCGGACTTTGAACCGGATAAATACCTGTTTGCTCTCCAGCAATTCCAACAGAGCCGGCAGGAATTTTAGTTCTCGGTGACTGAAGTCTAGGGGTAGCAATTCTTTTATCCATACCGCCTAAGTAAGGAAATCCCGGAGTAAATCCAAGCATGTATATTAAATACTCTGAAGAAGTGTGTATTTTAATAACTTCTTCAATACTCAAATTATTGTGCTTTGCTACATTTTCTATATCAGGTCCCCACTGACCTCCGTATAAAACAGGTATTTCAATTACTTCAGGCGAAGGAAGGGCAGTTTTACCTATATTTACTTCCATTTCTTTTAAAATACTTACTAATTCTTCATATCCAATCAATAAAGGATTATAATGTATCATCAATGATCTGTAAGTTGGTACCACCTCGTTAATTCCCTGAATTTTTTTACTTTCTATTAATGTAGTCACTGCCCTAATTTTAATGTTTATTTCTTGGCTGATTTCATTTCCAAATTCCATATTAAGAGCAGAATCACCACAAATTAGATACTTTGCTTTCTCATACATTGTTATCTCCTATTATTTTAAAATTGACTTTAAGCTTTAGCTATAAAATTCTTCATAGGTACAAGCTCAATACTTTCGTTTTCCAAAGCTTTTCTAATTTCTTGAACAAATAATACAGCTTGGGGATTATCTCCATGAACACAAATTGTATCAGCTTGAATATCTATTTCTTCACCTGTAATTGTGGTAACCTTCTTATCCTTTACCATTTTTATTACCCTATTAATTGCAACATCTTTATTATGTATTACTGCACCCTCAATACCTCTTGAAACCAAGGTACCATCAGGATTATAAGCCCTGTCTGCAAAAACTTCATTTGCAACCTTCAGTCCTACCTCTTTTCCTGCTAGTATCATTTCACTGTTGGCAAGCCCCACCAGTAGTAAATTCTTATCTACTTCATAAACAGCTTCTGCAATTGCTGTTGCCATTTTTTTATCCTTTGCAGCCATATTGTAAAGTGCCCCGTGAGTTTTTACATGCTGCAGTTCAAGTCCGTGACTTTTTGCGAAAGCCCATAAAGCACCTATTTGATACTTTACATAATTTTTTGTTTCCTCATAGGAAGTTTTCATATCCCTTCTACCAAATCCCAT
>CAZTML010000117.1:4457-5590 GCA_964614935.1 uncultured Clostridia bacterium
GTATTATGTAATTACAGGAAGCTGTACTGTAAATGATGTACCCTTTCCAAGATTACTTTTTAACGAAATAATTCCTTGATGTTGCTTTATGATTTCATGAGCTATAGATAAACCAAGTCCGGTAGATTGATGTTTTTCCACCCCACTAACTCGATAATAACGGTCAAATATTTTATCTAAATCTTCTTCAGATATACCTACACCAGTATCAGTTATTGATATATAAGCAATGTTATCAATTGATTTCAAATCTACATAGACTTTACCATTAGTCTTAGTATAATAAATGGCATTAACAATGAGGTTTTGGAATGCTTGTTCCAAGCGATATTCATCACCCCATGTCATACAGTCATTATATTTTTTATATTCCAATAAAACTCCCTTTTTTTCACTTACTAATAAACATGCTTTTATTACTCTTTCTAAAAGTTCACCCAAATGTATCCGTTCCGTTTCAAAAATAACCTGATTATCCTCAAACTTAGCCATTAGGAATAAATCTTCCACTAAATGTCGAGTGAAATCTAACCTATCCATAATTACAGGCAGCTCCTGATTAATTTTTTCAGGATCTAAGTTAACCCTCTCCAAGCTTCCATTCAAAACAAAAAGAGGAGTACGTAAATCGTGAAATATGTTCATTATAAGAGTGTTTTTCTGTTTCTGCTTATCTTTTAATTCCTTAGTTCTCTCTGAAACCTTAATTTCCAACATCTGATTTGATTGCTCCAATTGTGCAGCTAAAGCTTCTGATTCCGAAAACTTTTCAGCAAAGAGACGGTTAATTAGTAATAAGCAACAAATTGCAAATGGAATATTAAATGATTTTGAATACCTCATAACTCTCAACCAATATCCAACTTGCATGGTATTAAGAGGAGATAAAGTTACAACTAATCTCATACCAAGGCTGATTGTTTGTCCTAAAAGAAGCATCCATGCTCCTTTTTTTTGTTTTGCACATGCATATATAAGAGCCCCGATAGAAAAAAAGAATAAATAAGAGTAATCTCTAAAGGTATTTGGCATAAAAGTTTCAATTAATGCCCAAATAAAAAGAATTCCAGCTACCCCACCACCGCTTAACAACTTATCTAAACGTCCCGGAAGCTTGGTCTTAAATATTTTAA
>CAZTML010000118.1:0-5522 GCA_964614935.1 uncultured Clostridia bacterium
GGTTTGCCCTCAAATTTGTGTCCCCATTCCTCTTCTAAATGGGGTTAGGGCATCTTAGAGTATATCAAATTTTTACAAAAAAATATAGCGAAACTTTATTTATTACCATCTTTTAATAAATAAAGTTTCGCTATTAAATAATATTAACCAATCCTTGTCTCCTCTTCATTACATACGAAAAATTCAACATTATTAGTTAGAATATCTATATAATTAAAAGACACAACCCTTTTGAAATCCTTTTTTTCAACGTACACTGTAAAAACTGATGGATATGTGTCTAAAATTACTCCTTCGCTGAAATGAGATCTACTTTTTCCTTTTTTAACCTTGAATTTTACCTTCTTCCCAACACAGTCTTTAACTGCACCTTTGACTCTTGTTACGGAATTTGTGGCCAAAATATCAACCTCCTTTATTAGTCAGAATAACCCTATATTATTTTTAATTATCTTTTCCAAAAATTCAAAAAATATGTGCATTTTCTTTATATTTCAGTATAATCGACCTTGTAAAACAAGTTAAAACATACTATTGTTTTACCAAAAAAAGGATATGGTGTAATATACAAACTCCCTATAGGTAATTGTTTATTTTTTAATGACTTGAAAAAATTAAGAAATATTCCAAGGATGTAGATTTACTTGAAGGTAATCATAGAGAACAAGCAGGGGACTAGTAGGTTTAGTACTGGCAAAAAGGGGTTGTTTTAATCTAAGTCTAGGAAGGTTGAAAAAGTATACACTATATATAAATACGCAAGAAATGAATAACACCCGGTTTTCATCAGTACCACACCTGAAAACCGGGTGTTATTCATTCAATATTTCAACTTCTGTTTTTGGGGGAATCACCTCTTCCTTCTTCATTTGTAATTTGTTCTTATTTAATATATACCCAATATCTTAAATTTTAAACATAAAAAGCCTATTTTAAAGTTTTTTATTGTGAAAAGGCCTTATATATTATATAGTTGTTATAAGAAAATACATTTTGAATAATCATAAATCATACATAGTAAACAAAAATAATATTAAATAAAAGGAAAAGTGATGAAATTACATTCTTACGGTAAAATTAATTTATTTTTAGATATTCAAGGAAAACTCGAAGACGGTTACCACCTTATAAAGACCCTTATGCAGTCTATTGATATTTACGATGAGATTATTCTTAATCAATTAGTTGACAATACAATTAATATTGAATGTTCTGATCCTTGCATACCTGTAAATGAAAAAAATACCTGTTATAAAGCTGCCTTTTTGTTAAAGAAAACTTATGACATAAATTCAGGCATTCATATATATATTAATAAGAGAATTCCTCAAGAAGCAGGTCTAGCAGGTGGAAGTGGAAATGCAGCGGCTGTTATAAAAGGTTTAAATGAAATTTGGAATTTGAATTTATCTCTGGAGGAAATGCAGAAAATTGGTGTGCAAATAGGTGCTGACATACCTTTTTGCCTAGTAGGAGGTACCTGCCTGGCTCAAGGAATCGGTGACAAGGTTACTGTATTAAAGGATTTTCTATGGGATAATATATTATTAGTCAAGCCGGATTTTTCAATGTCAACTGCTTTCGTTTATCAAAATCTTGATGCAAAGTACTATAATTCTTATAAAAAAAACAATATACTTGAACATATAGCCTCATCCAACTATGAAAAGGCTGCAATGTGTCTTTCAAACACCTTAGAAAAGGTTGTTGAAAAATATCATCCTGAAATTATGGACATTAAAAAATTAATAATTACCAATGGAGCAATATCCTCAATCATGACAGGTTCAGGGTCGGCTGTATTTGGACTTTTTAAAGATGAAAACTCGCTAAATAGGGCTTATGAAATTATTAGTAAAACTTATCCCAATACTTTCAAGACAAAAACAGCTTCTAGTGGCGTTAAATTTGTTGATTAGTAGCTTGTTAATTAGGGTATCAGCTCTTTATAAGGAGAGAATTATGAAAAGAATATTACTTATTACTATATCCATTGCATTACTAACGGGGTGCACTTTATATAATAAAGTAGAATACAATGTTCCCGGAAACGACATTGAACAGGAAAATGAAAATGAAGAAAGTCAAGGCAATGGGAATGATACATCTGAAAACAATGAAAATAATACTCCGGAAAAAGAACCGGTTATGGCTCCAGATTTTGAACTTGAAGCTTTGGACGGTTCAATCATTAGGCTAAGTGAAGCTAGAGATAAAAATATAATTTTAAATTTCTGGTATACAGGCTGTTCCTTTTGTGTAGCGGAAATGCCTGATTTGCAAAAACTTCAAGATAGCTACCAAGATGAACTTTTATTATTGGCGATTAATGTAGGAGAAGAAAAGGAAGAAATCCAAGAATTTATGGATGAAAACCAACTATCTTTTACGGTTTTATTAGATGAAAAAATGGATATATCCTATGATTATGGAGTACGCTCATTTCCTACTACTATAGCTGTAAACAAGAAAGGCGAGGTTGTAGCAGGTTATATTGGAATGTTAACTTATGAGCAAATGGAAGAGTTGTATGGATTCTTTGAATAAATTAGCAGTGTTATTCAAAGTTAAAGCTCTTGTCATCCTGAGCGATAGCGAAGGATCTCATCTTTAAAACCTGAGATTCTTCGAGCTACGCTCTCAGAATGACACGGGCTACGCCCTTTATCCATAGCAATAATAAATTTTTACATCAATTCTTTCATACTCTTTATTACATAATCAATGTCTTCTCTTGTAACTCCTATATGGGTTACAAAGCGGTACTCTTCGTCTTCGGTTCCGCTTATTTTAATATTCTTTTCATATAATTTTTCAACTAGTAAATCTTCCTTTATAACATCTTCTCCCATTTCAAAAAACACCATATCTATGTCAAGTCTGTCTTCTATTACATTAACTCCAGGAAGTTTTGAGAGTTCTTGAGCTAAATATTTCGCATTTTCATGGTCTTCATGAAGTCTATCCACCATTTTTTCCAATGCTATAATTCCTGCAGCAGCCAATATCCCTATTTGCCTCATTCCGCCGCCCATTAGTTTCCTATACTTTCTGGCTCTTTGTATAAATTCCTTGCTTCCCGCAAGCATAGAACCTGCCGGTGCTGCTAAACCTTTTGATAAGCAAAACATTACTGAATCACAACATGCAGTAATTTCCTTTACATCTACACCCAAGGCAAGAGCTGCATTAAAAATTCTTGCCCCATCCATGTGTAGTGGAATTGAATGGCTTACTGCAATTTCTCTTATTTCTTTTAAATTGTCAAGTGGAACCACTGCACCACAGCCATGAGCATTTTCAACACATATAAGACCCGTTTCCGGTTCATGGATGTCATCCACTCTAATTGCATGTAAAACATCTTTTGGAGACATGACACCATTTGTTGTTTCTAAGGTTCTTAATTGAACTCCTGCTATAACTGCAGAAGCCCCTACTTCATGTACAACAATATGATTGTTTTTACCTACTATTACTTCATTTCCACGTCTCGTGTGAGTAAGTATTGCTAGTTGGTTTCCAAAGGTTCCACTAGGTACAAACAAGGCAGCCTCCATGCCTACTTTTTCAGCTGCAAGTTTCTCTAATTTGTTAACCGTTGGGTCGTCCTGGTAAACATCATCTCCAACCTCTGCATTTGCAATAGCCTGTCTCATTTCATCAGTAGGCATTGTTACTGTATCACTTCTTAAATCAATAAACCTCATTTCATCATCACCCTCTATTTTTATTTTTATTTTTATATTCTTCTATTTAAGATTCTTCACCTGCGGTTCAGAATGTCACGCTGCTTCGCAGCTTAATCATAGCAATGACAAGGGCTTTGCCCTTAGTTATTTAATATCTTGCATGCCTTTATTACATGTTCTGCCAAGATGGCAGTTGTAACTGACCCCACTCCTGCTGGTACGGGACTAATGGCCCCTGCTTTTTCTATACAATCCTCCGTATTCACATCTCCTGTAAGATTACCTTCATCATCCACATTGATACCTACGTCTATTACTCTTGATTTTTCCTTTACATAATCTTTTGTAATCATTTGTGACTTACCGATGGCTGCCACTAAAATATCTGCTCTCTTAGTCACCTCAGGCAAGTTTTCTGTTTTAGAATGACACATGGTTACTGTTGCATTTTCTTTAAGAAGCATCATGGACAAGGGTTTACCCACAACCATAGACCTTCCTATTACAACAGCTTCTTTACCTTGAAGAGGGATATTGTAAAATTTTAAAATTTCCATGGCTGATTTTGCTGTGCAAGGCGGAAACCCGCTTTCATCTCCATCCAACAGTTTAGCAATATTTATAGGATTAAAACAATCGACATCTTTTTCCGGACTTATAATAAATTTAATTTTATTTTCATTTATTTGTTTAGGAAGAGGTCTGAAAACTAAAATTCCATGTACAGTATTATCATCTACAACTCCTCTTAGTTCATTAATAAAGCTTTCCTCTCCTATGTCCAAAGGTAATGCCAACACTTCACATTCAATCCCAATTTTGTCCATCCTTTTTAAAGCTGCCCTTTCGTAAGCTAAATCATCTTCTTTTTGGCCTAGACGAATTATTTTAAGTTTTGGAACAATCTTATTTCTTCTTAATTCTTCGACTTCACTTTTTACCCTACTAGCAATACTATCTGCCACTGGTTTTCCCTTTAAAAGATATCCCATTCATCCTCCTAAGGTGACATTATTTTTAATACTTTACTATAAATTTCATCTGCCTTTTTATTTCCATTATCTAATAGAATAGAGGTCTTTTTCTTTATGTCATTAACATATACATCGTCATTTATGGAATTTATGTTTATAAGTACATTTAAATAAGCACTGTTCAGGGCTGCTTTTAACAACTGAACCCCAACGCCTATATCACTTATGATGTTTAAGGATGCTATTTCTGTCAATTCATCATGAATATTAATTCCTTCATAAACCAAATCCATAGTTTCCAAAGGTGCCCTACAAGCTATTTTAAGGCACTTTTGCATCTCATTTTCTTTTAAATTTTTTTCTTCATCTGTTGTAGAAGGCATAGAATAGGCTTTTGACAAAGGTTCAAAGTTAATTGCATCCTTTTCCACTAAATTTAATAATTCTACCCTTAATTCTTCGCATCTTTTTAAAATCTCCTCATGCTGCTTTTCATACTGAATAAACTTTTTCTTACCTTTTGTAAAATTTGCAACCATCATATTTAGAGCAAGACCCAATGAACCAGCTAATGCTGCAGCTCCGCCGCCTCCAGGCACCGGCTTTTTAGAAGAAAGCTCATAGGAAAAATCTTTACATGATAATTCTGTTAAATTCATAATCCACCTCAATTTTCTTAATTCTATAATAATTTTATGGTGCTTTCAATGATTAATTGAAAAATGGGGTTAGGGCATCTCGCAGTCTCATTCACCGAAATATTTGCTCCTTACGTCGCATATTTCGGGAATTCGTTGCGTATGACCTACCAGCCATTTTTCTGAAAAAAGACTCAGAAAAATGGGGTTAGGGCATC
>CAZTML010000119.1:0-5513 GCA_964614935.1 uncultured Clostridia bacterium
CCTTATTTAAAGGTTTAAGGAATTCATACAGGGCCATTACTGACCCTATACAGTCACCATCTGGTGCCTTATGTCCGGCTATGCAAATTTTGTTAGAATTATCTATTAAAGAAAATATTTCATTTACATTATTCTTCAGACTCATTATCCTCAATACTAACCTTTCTAATTTTTTCATCATCTTTAATAACTTTATCAATAAGGCTACTCATGTAAAATCCCTTTTCGATTGAATCATCTTTGATGAAAATAAGTTCCGGTATAATTCTCATTTTTACTTTTTTGCCTATTTCTTTTCTTATGAATCCCTTGGCACTTTCAAGAGCAATCAGTGTTGTATCTATATCATTGTAGTCAGATACGTACACTTTTGCAAATTTCAAGTCCTCTGTTACATGTACATCGGTTATAGACATAAGTTCTGAAATTCTCGGGTCTTTTACATCACTGATAATTATTTCGGATATTGCTTTTCTCATTTCACCAGACAACCTGCTGCTTCTTCTCTTTGCCATATCTTACCCCTTTTTATTTATCTTTTTATTTCTTCCATGATATAGGCTTCCATAGAGTCGCCTTCCTTAATATCATTGTATTTTTCGATGCCTATTCCACCTTCATAACCATTGTTAAGTTCAGCCACATCATCTTTAAATCTTCTCAATGATGCTATTTGACCGTCATGAATTATGATGTCATTTCTAAGCAATCTTATTTTTGATTTTCTTGTAATTTTTCCGCTTGTTACATAGACACCAGCTACAACCCCCACGTTTGGAACCTTAAATGTCTGTCTTACATCTGCTCTTCCCATAACTACTTCTTTGTATATAGGTTTAAGCATGCCTTTTACTGCTGCCTCAATATCTTCTATAGCACTATATATTACATTGTAAGTACGTACATCTACACTTTCTTGCTTTGCAAGATCCATTGCAGCTATAGATGGTCTTACATTAAAACCGATTACTATTGCATTGGAAGCGGAAGCTAAAAGTATATCATTTTCATTTATTCCACCTACACCACCGTGTATTGGATTAACTTTAACTTCATCCATGCTTAACTTTGACAGTGATTGTTTAACGGCTTCTACTGAACCGCTTACATCTGCTTTAATGATGATGTTTAAGTCTTTAACTTCACCTTTTTGAATTCTATCGAATAAATCATCTAATGACACTTTTGATGAAACATTGATATTTTCCATATGCCTTTTATCCTTGCGTTTTTCTGCAATGTTTTTAGCATCTTTTTCATTTTCCATTACAATTAAAATATCTCCGGCTTGGGGTGTTTCAGAAAGCCCTAATATTTCAACAGGAACAGAAGGACCAGCTTGGTTTATTCTTTTTCCTTTTGAATTAAACATTGCTCTCACCTTGCCGTGGGTGCTTCCTACTAATACATAATCGCCTTTTTTAAGTGTTCCTTTTTCAACTAGTACCGTTGCTACAGGACCTCTTCCTTTATCCAGCTTAGCTTCAATTATTGTTCCTTTTGCGTCTCTGTTTGGATTCGCTTTAAACTCCTGAACTTCTGCAACTAAGAGTACCATTTCAAGTAATTCTTCAATTCCAGTTCTCTGTTTTGCCGATACATTCACAAATATAGTATCTCCACCCCAGGCTTCAGATATTACACCGTGCTCGGATAGTTCCTGCATAACTCTGTCCGGATTAGCAGTAGGTTTATCAATTTTGTTTACAGCTACTATTATCGGAACCCCTGCGGCTTTAGAGTGGCTTATTGCTTCTACTGTCTGAGGCATTACACCGTCGTCTGCAGCTACTACGATTATTGCTATATCTGTAACTTTTGCTCCCCTGGCTCTCATTGATGTAAAGGCTTCATGGCCTGGAGTATCGAGGAAGGTAATTTTTTTGCTGTTTATTTCTACTTGCGAAGCTCCTATATGTTGAGTAATTCCGCCTGCTTCACGCTCTGTAACAGATGTATCTCTTATTGCATCAAGTAAGGATGTCTTACCATGGTCAACATGACCCATTACAGTAACGATGGGAGCCCTTGGCTCTAAGTCTTTTTCATCATCTACATCTTCCTTAGACAATGAGTCCTCTAAATCTTGTAGTTCATCAACTACTTCTAGCTTAGTTATTTTAGCTCCTAATTCTTCACCTATTAAGGCTGCAGTGTCATAGTCTATCTCTTGGTTCATGTTAGCCATTATACCAAGCATTATTAACTTTGATATTATAGCGTTAACATGAACACCTAATTTATCAGCAAATTTTCTTACGACAATAGTGTCTTCCATAGTGATTTCCTTAACCTTTTGACTATGGGGTTTTTGTTCACTACGATTTTGCTGTTGTTGCTGTTGTTGTGGTCTTTTTTGCTTTTGTTTATTTTTATTGAAATCTTTTTTTGTATCTTTTTTATCTTTGTCATCATTCTGTGCCTTGGCAGCAGGTTTCTTTGGAATAGGTTTCTTACTTTGCGTTATTAATTTTTTATCCACCTTTTTAAGTTTGGCCTGGTTTAAGTCTATTTTTTCATCAACTATTGGCTCATCATCTTCTATTACTTCTTTTTTGCTAGCTTTTACATTTTTCTTACTGTTATTACGTAAACTTAGTGCTTTTTTAAATCTTATAACTTCTAAGTCTGTCAAGGAAGACATATGGTTTTTTACAGTAATTCCTAATTCCTGTTCAACCAAAGTCACAAGATCCTTGCTATTCATATCTAATTCTTTTGCTAATTCATATATTCTCATGCAACCACCTCCGGTTTATAGATTATTTAATAAATATGATGCTATGTTTGTATCTGTCACTGACAAAACACCCACCACCTTTCTTCCAAGGCTTTTTCCCAACACTTCTTTTTCACCAAACTCAATATATTTTATATTATACTTATTACATATAAATATAATGTTCTCTTTTGTTTTCTCTGATGCATCTTGAGCAAGAACAACCAATAAAGCTTTATTTTTCTCTATATCTGTCTTTGTTGCATCGAAACCTATAGAAATATTGCCACCTTTTCTTGCAATACCTAGCATTGCGTAATTTTTATGCATTTTTTTCAATCTCCGCCTTTATGGCATCATATACATCCACTGGAATTTCAGATTCCAGTGATTTTGATAACCTCTTTGATTTTATGGCTTTATCAAAACATTCTGTTTTTTTGCATATATATGTACCTCTGCCATTAAGCTTTCCTTTTGCGTCGAAAAAAATTTCATCTTCTTTTGTTTTTACTATTCTACAAAGTTCCTTCTTTGGAAAACTTTCCATGCATCCTATACATTTTCTCATTGGTACTTTACGAGCTTTCATACATCCTCCTCAGAGTTTACCGTCTCTTCCTCAGAACCTGCCATTTCTTGAGATTCACTTATTATGTCAATTCTCCAACCTGTTAGCTTTGCTGCAAGCCTTACATTTTGTCCTTCCTTTCCTATTGCTAAAGAAAGCTGATTATCAGGAACTACAGCCACAGCATTTTTTTCTTTTTCATCAATTGTAACTTTAACTATTTTTGCAGGTCCTAAAGAATTGGCGATAAATATTTCAGGGTTTTTATCATAAATAATAATATCAATTTTTTCCTGATTTATTTCATCAATTATATTTTTAACCCTAGAACCCTTATTACCTACACAAGAACCTATAGGTTCAACATTTGGATCATGTGAAAAAACAGCAATTTTTGTACGTGAGCCAGCTTCTCTTGCTATTGAAAATACTTCAATAGTTCCGTCATGAATTTCAGGAACTTCCAGCTCAAATAGTCTTTTTACCAAATTAGGATGACTTCTTGAAAGTACTATGTTGGCACCTTTTCCAGTGTTTTTTACTTCAACGATTACAGTTTTTATTCTGTCTCCTTGATTGTACGTTTCACCGGGAATCTGCTCGTTTTGGGCAAGTATTCCTTCAATCTTACCTAAGTCAATATATATATTCCCCCTGCTTTCCCTTTGGACAACACCTGTTAATATGTCTGATTCTCTTCCATAAAATTCACCGAAAATCGATTCCCTTTCAGCTTCACGAATTTTCTGAAGAATTACTTGTCTTGCTGTTTGTGCTGCAATACGACCGAAATCTTTTTTAGGCTTGATCTCTATTTTTACTATATCATCCAATTCAAATTTCGAATCTATTGTTTTTGCTTCTTCTAATGAAATTTCCATATGTTTGTTTTCAACAGTTTCAACAACGGTTTTATCTTGATATAATTTGTATTCACCGTTTACTTTATCAATATCAACAGTGAAATTTGTAGCCTTGCTGTAGTTCTTCTTGTATCCAGTTTCTAGTGCGGACCTTATAGCTTCTAATACAACTTCTTGGGGAATGCCCTTCTCTCTTTCAAGCTCGGCTAACGCATTTAAAATATCCTTATTCATTTAACCCCTCCATTAAAAATCCTCTAACACTCTATTAATCTTTGATATATCCTTAAGCTCAATAGTGAAAACGTCTTGGTCAACTTCAATTACGATATTATTCTCATTCTTTTCTTTTAATAGTCCTATAAGAGACTTTTTGCCCTCTATAGGCTTATAAAATTTAGCTTCAACTACATTTCCAATATTGTTTTGATAATCTTCTTCCTTTTTAAAGGGTCTTTCAATTCCAGGTGATGAAACTTCCAAAAAGTATTGTTCAGCTATCAAGTCAGCCTCATCAAGTTTTTTATTAAGTAGCCTACTTATATCTGCTGTATCATCTACATTTATACCCCCGGGCTTATCTATGTAAACTTTCAAATACTTAAAAGGCCCCTCTTTTACATATTCAATATCAACTAAATTTATTTCTGTAGTTTTTAGTATATCCTCTGTAATTTTTCTTACAGAAGACACGATATTTTTCTTGCTCATATATACTCCTTTACCCTACAATTAGAAAGAGTGGGGTTCCCCACTCTTTCCGTCAAAATCATCTTTTACATAGTATATCACAAAAAATATTAATAATCAAACATTATTTTTGGGAGGATTCCATCAAAGCGAGAGATAAGTTTGTTACTTTAACTGAATCTTTTTTAACTTTTCTTTCAATTGCTTAGTTGTGAAACTCATTCATGCGTTTGTCATGTATTTACTACGCTTAATTATTGAAATGGACGGTTATAATAATATCCTTAGTATGTGTATTTCAAAAAAGAGAGCGTACCTTTTTTCAGGTACTTGCTAGATATGAAAGATATGATACTACCCATACTTTCACTCTTTTTCTTTTTGTTCTACATACTTTTCCTGTTGATACTTAAATAACTCAGCATACCTTTGCTTATTTTCTAATAGCTCATCTTGAGTACCATCTTCTACTATTTTACCTTTTTCCAATACAATAATTCGATGGGCAAGAAAAACATTTGCTAGACGATGAGACGTAAATATTGTCATCTTCTCATTAGTAAGCACGCGAAGTGACTCAAATATATCATGCTCAGCTTTTGGATCAAGATTTGATGAAGGTTCATCTAAAATTAGGGCACTGTGTCGCCTAAAAATTGTTCTGGCCAAT
>CAZTML010000120.1:0-2111 GCA_964614935.1 uncultured Clostridia bacterium
ATTGCTTCTTCCGATGTACGAATTATTGTAGGAAGAATCATTATAGCCAAAGTCAAACCTCCGGATAAAATGGACCATCCTAAACCAAGATAGGTTACGAAGAATATGAAACCAAAAAGCCCATATACAATGGAAGGTATGCCAGCTAAGGACTCTGCACTAAACCTGATTATACGAGTGACTCTGCTTTCGTGGGTGTATTCAGTAAGAAATACAGCCGTCCCAATTCCTAATGGTGTTGCAATAAGAACTGCAAGAAAAGTCACTAAAAGGGTTCCAACTATTGTAGAGGAAATACCACCTGAACGACCCATATTTCTCGGGATTTCTGTTAGAAACTCAAGGCTTAGGGTAGGTAGACCCTTGGCTAATATATATATAATGATGGCCAGAAGAACTGCTAAGACAAGCATGGCAGCTGACCATATAACAATTTTAGCTATTTTTTGTGAAGTTCGCGGATTAATTCTCATAACTACCTCATTTCTTCCGAGTTATATATTGTGCACTTGCATTTAAAATCATTATTATAACAAAGAGCACAATACCTGTTGCAAAAAGTGCCTGCTGGTGGTCGCCAGAAGCATATCCCATTTCAATACCTATATTAGTTGTCAATGTTCTTACAGGGTCAAGAATCGACTCTGGAATTGCAACCGAATTACCAAGCACCATAATAACTGCCATTGTCTCTCCAATAGCCCTTCCTATACCAAGAATTATACCTGAAACAATCCCTGACTTAGCTGCAGGCAGCAAGAGGGCATAGATTGTTTGCCACTGGGTCAAACCTAATGCAAGGCCACCTTCTTTATAGTGACGAGGTAAGGCAAGGAGGGAAACCTCTGTAATACTTATTATTGTAGGTAAAATCATAATTGCAAGAATTATTGAACCGGCCAATATGCTAAGGCCCGGTCCTCCTAGGTAGTTCCTTATAACAGGAACGATAAACAAAACTCCCCAGAAGCCGTATACTACTGAAGGTATACCAGCCAAGAGCTGAATGGCAGGCCTAAATATATTTCTCATAGTAACAGGAGCAAACTCAGCCAAAAAGATGCTGCAACAAATTGCTATAGGTACACCTATAATTGCTGCTCCCAAGGTTACTGATACAGAGCCAACAATCATTGGGAAAATTCCAAATTCTCCCTTGCCTGGAGCCCATTTCATGCCAAAAATAAAATCAAATAAACCTACCTTTGCAATAATAGGTAGACCTTTATAAAATATAAAAACAGTAATTAGAGCCAAAACTGTTAATGACGAAAGAGCAATCAAAAAAAACAATATTTCGTATGACTTTTCCTCGTTCTTTTTCATTTGTACCCTTCCTTTCAATGTTTCACTGAAGGAACAAGTCCTTCATCGCTAAGTATTTTTTGTCCTTCTTTTGAAAGTACAAAATCTATAAAATGTTTTGTTTGTCCCTCAGGTTCTTCTAAAGCAACAAACAAAAATGGTCTGGACAAAGAGTAGGTCCCTTCCATTATAGATTCTCTGCTAGGTGTAACACCATCTAAGTCTAATGTCTTCACAGATTCATCAGCTATACCCAAAGAGATAAAGCCGATTGCATTTGGGTCATCTGCAACCAAGAGTCTTACTGACCCATTTGAGTCCTGGACAATACCCTTTGGAGTAATCTCAGCATCACCCATTACCAACTCTTCAAAAGCACTTCTTGTTCCTGAGCCTTCCTCACGAGTTATCAAATGAACATTATGGTCTGGACCTCCCAGCTGACTCCAGTTTGTTATAGAAGCAGTATAAATATCACGAATCTGATTTAATGATAAATCATTAATTGGATTGTCAGGGTTTACTATTATCACCAAGCCGTCCTTGGCTATTTCTATTGACAGCATAGACTTCTCTTCTTCATTCAATGAACGAGATGACATTCCAAGGTCAGCTGTTCCCGACTGAGCAGCTGTAATACCTGCAGAAGATCCTCCACCTTGTATGTCAACTACAGCCCCTGGATTAATAATCATATATTCTTCGGCTAAAACCTCAGCATAAGGCTGTACAGATGTTGACCCGGCAACAATTACTCCCACTCCAGCCTCCTGGCTGCAACCACTTGTAAAAACAATAAGTAATAA
>CAZTML010000120.1:2211-5504 GCA_964614935.1 uncultured Clostridia bacterium
CTGGCTCCCGGTATCAGGTCATTCATACGATTAAAGAGCCTAAGAAGGGAAGACTTACCGCAACCTGACGGACCGATAATGGCCGTAATAGAGCGTTCTTGGATCTCCATTTCAACATTTCTCAAGGCTTGAAATGTTCCATAATATAAATTCAATGCTTCAGTTTTTATTTTAGGATTTCCCATTTATTATCCTCACTTATCTTAAAAAAATTATTCGACAAAAATTCTACTTATTACGTTACACATTATAACAAATTGTAAATAGCAAGTAAAGGAAAGAAAATTTTAAAAAAATCCTAAAAACATAACTCCTTAAATTGGATAATAGCCAATTCAGGGAGTTATGTTTTGCTTTAACTTAAGGCAGCTCATAGCCATCAATTTTTAATATTGAATGTTGTTCTTCGCATATATTCATTAATTAAGCTACCTGTTGAACTTATTTGTTCTCTTTGTTTTGCTGCCTTTTTTATACCAGATGATTTTATTTTAGGAAGTTCATGTCCATACTATGGGGCTATCCACTTTTGGCCCCCAATTTTTCTAAGTCTTTTATTGCTTCATTAAATACTTCTAATGTATCATCGTATTCTTCGATAAATTTGCCTTGAGGGACTCCAAGTGTTACACCCTTTAAAGAATTCTTATCAAGTAAGTCTAGGTAATTTGGAATTTCTAGTATGTTTAGATTTTCCATTGTCACTTCCTTTTCTAAAGATAAATTTTCCATTTATGATAGTATAGCATGAAAAATTATTTACTCCAATAAAAAGTCCTCACAATGAGATACTAATATTTCATTGTGAGGACTTCTATTATGAACGTTACACTTAATCCTTAATATTACATTAAGAATGTTTTATGATAATATAAAAAACTTATATTATAGGTTGAATTATGTACTTTGGGGGTATTATGAAAAGGAGAGTAATTTTTCTATTATTAATATTAATGATGGTAATTTTTTTGTTTGCATGTGATAATAATACATACAGTGAATTAAACAAAACTTCAACAGATGAAAATAATATAATTCCTATAGGAAAGGATGATGATTTGATGGATAAATTGAATGGCAATAAGATGATTTACCTTGCAGGAGGGTGTTTTTGGGGAGCTGAGAAATATATCGGCTTAGTAAATGGAGTGGTTTCAACCGAGGTTGGATATGCAAACGGTAATACCGAAAATCCTACTTATGAGGATGTTTGCAGAAAAAATACCGGTCATGCTGAAACAGTAAAAGTTATCTACAATCCAGAAGAAGTTTCTCTAGAAAACCTAATGAAGTTTTTTTACAAAGCAATTGATCCTACTGCTGTAAACAGACAAGGCAACGATATAGGAAGTCAGTATCGTACAGGGATTTATTATGTTGAAAAAGAAGATGAGGCTATAATTAAGGCTTCATTAGATGAATTACAAAAGGAATATAGAGAACCCATAGCTATTGAGCTTGTTGAGCTGAAAAATTATTACCTTGCAGAAGAATATCATCAAAAGTATTTAGATAAAAATCCAAGCGGTTATTGCCATATAGGTGAGACAGAATTTCACGAATTAAGAGAAGCTCAAAAAGATACCAAGTATAAAGTGAAATCAAAAAAAGAATTAGAGACAATACTCACTGAAATGCAGTACAGTGTTACTCAGGAAAATGCTACTGAACCACCCTTTGATAATGAATATAACGATAATTTCGAAGATGGAATTTATGTAGATATTACTTCAGGAGAGCCCCTTTTTACATCTAAGGATAAATTTGACTCTGGATGTGGATGGCCTAGTTTTTCCAAGCCTATTGAGTCAGAAGTGATTGAAGAGAAAAAAGATTTGACTTTCGGCATGGTAAGAACAGAAGTTAGAACATCAAACAGTGATTCACATTTAGGCCATGTGTTTGACGACGGTCCTAAGGAACTAGGTGGATTAAGGTATTGCATCAACAGCGCTTCATTAGAATTTATCCCTAAGGATAAATTGGAAGATAGGGGTTATGGAGACCTGCTTTATTTGTTTGAGTGATTTCATTCATGAAGGCGACACTTAGTCGCCTCTAGAGAATTTCGGGGACGGCAGGTTGCGTGAATACGCAACCTGCTGTCCCCGAAATAACTTTTTTTGTGAGATTTCTTACAGATATATACCTAACCAATTTATGGTTTCTTCCATCATGTTTGTTGTAACACAATGGTTTAAACCTGGGTATTCAATAAATTTAATTTTTTCTTTGTCATTGTACATTGGATTTATTTTCTTGTAAAAAATTCTTTGACCATCAATAGGCACAGTCATATCGCTGTCACCGTGCAAGAGCAATATAGGTCTGTTTTTTAATAAATCCAGATTGTTTATAGGATCCATAGAGTTTATTTTGTTTCTTAGCTCTTCTAATTCTTCTGATGGAGTAACTTCAAAATTATCATTAAAGCCTTCCCAGCTACAAGAACCATTAAATACAACCAAGTTCTTTATCTTTTCATTATGAGTGAAGACACCTCCCGCAGTAAAACCACCCATGGAATTACCCATTACTGCAATTCTTTTAGGGTCTGCCTTGTAATTAGATACCATAGCAGATAGTAGACCGTCTGCTTCTTCTATATTATTTAATATTACATCCCAAAAATATCTCATTGCCGACTCCATACCATAATCAGTTAAGGGATTTCTTTCCCCATGATAAATGGCATCCGGAATCACCACTTGATATCCTACTGATGCTAGTATAAATCCTCTGATACGTTGGAATTCCTTGTTTGAACTCCATCCATGATAAAAAAGTATTGTTGGTATCGGGTCTTTTACCTCTTTTGGCCTGAATATTATTGCCGGAATTTCTCCTATATTTATATTTTCTTCAATTATGAAATCTGATTTTAGATAATCTGTCATAAATTCTCCCTTCAAATTGGAAAGTAATGTAGTTTATTATACCACATATTGGAGCACTTAACACATTTTATTTGCTCTTCTTTTCTATCCAATAATTTTTCTGATGTGTTTGAAGGTGGCATGATGGGGTTTAAAGATAGGATGTTGCTCTAAGACTTAATATAGGGGAGAGCAAGGCTCTCCCCTATAACATATTATATTTTGAATTTTCCAATTACTTATTTACTTATTCATCATACGAAATTGTTATAACAGGTTTTATAAGATCCTGAGGTTTATTTCTCATAAGCTCTAAAGTGATGATAATATTTAACAATTCCCTTCATAGACATATTTAAGTTTCCTTCTAGCTATTTTAGCAAGCTTGTATACCTCTTTTATTTCTGTTGGGTCTTT